>DASWQB010000024.1:0-4659 GCA_036398335.1 Afipia sp.
ACCGTCCCGCGATGAAAACTTTTCCTTCATCTTCCGGTCGAGCACGAACACAGACGATTCAACAATATCATTTTCCGTGAGTACGATATTTCGCGAACGCGCCCGCAACAGCATCATGGGCAATCGTCCCCGGTATGTGACCGACGGCCCGATGATCAGCAGCGGAATTCCCCGCGCCTTCAATGCCGCGGCGGTTCGCAGCAGGCTGTCGGTCATTCCGTCGAATCCCTGTTTGGCAACATAGGATGACCAAAAACCGCCGATGATCACGAGGTCCGGCCGCGCGTGTTGAATCCAGTTGTCAATCGCCCGTGACATTGCCGCGCATCTGGATGTGTCATGCGCTGGCGAATCCAGCGTGGCAAAGCAGGTGCCGATCCACGTCAGGATGATATTTGTGTTGTTGGCATCCAGGGTCGCGCGCAAGCCATGGACGTATTGCGCGGCCGCGCTGTCGCCCCACATGAGGATATTGCCTCTGTTCGGCAATATCCGCAGACAATCCTCATCGATGGGCGCGTTGCTGCCGGGACGAAAGCAGCGATCCACCTCATAAAGATCGTGATAGTCATAATTCATATACGATTGCAGCAAAGCATCGTCTTTGTCCGTCACGCCTTGCGGAGCGAAGATGCCAGCAACGCCCGCAAGGATGAAGACGGCCGTGGTGACAGCCGCAAAGCGAAAGGCCGGGCCCGTACCGCGAATGAGCGTCTGGCGCCGCACCGGCTGCTCGACGAAACGATAGGACAAATAAGACAGGAACACCGCGCTGGCAGCCACCATGGCAACATCATAGGCGTTCAAGCTCAGCGACGGCTTCAGAAAGCGGGCATAGATGATCAGCGGCCAGTGCCAGAGATAAAGCGAATAGGAAATCCTCCCGAAAAAATTCGCGACATGCACCGGCGACCAGCGCCATCTCAAGACCGCCGGCCCCGAGATGCCGCTCCATAGATAAATCGCCGCGCCCAAGCAGGGCAGCAGCGCGTTGATGCCGGGAAAAGGCGTCGCGTTGCGATAGCCGAAAACCGCGGTCAGAATGAGAGCCAGCCCGACAATGCGCCCCATCCGTTGAAGATGGATGTTGCGCAGTGTCGGCACTCCTTTGAGTGAGACCAGGCTTCCAAGTAAAAATTCCCAGGCGCGGGGCGGACTGAGAAAAAACGCGCTCGTGACCTGCTCGGTTTCGACCAGCCGGTAACCGGCGGCAAAGGAAGCCAGTGTCAAAGCCCCCAATGCAAGCGGCACCAGCGGAGCCTGCGACAGGCGGCGCGCTTGCAGCCGCGCGAGAAACCAGATGATGACGGGCAGCACCAGATAAAACTGCTCTTCCACCGACAGCGACCAGGTGTGCAAAAGCAGCTTTTCATCCGCCGACGCTTCGAAATAGCCGGATTGCCGCCAGAAAAAGATATTGGACGTGAACGTGACTGTCGCGATGACCGACTTGAACAGGTCGCGCCGTTCGATCGGCATGAGAAGAAAGAAGGAAGCCAGCACGACCAGAGCGATCATGACATAAAGCGCGGGGAGCAGCCGCCGCACGCGCCGCTCGTAGAATTGCGCGAACGAGAACGTGCCCTGCCGGACCTCGGACTGGATGATCCGGGTGATCAGAAAACCGGAAACGACGAAGAAGACATCGACGCCGACATAGCCGCCGCGAAACGGCGAAACGTGCCAGTGAAAGAAACAGACCGAGAGAACCGCGACAGCGCGCAGCCAGTCGATATCGTCGCGATGAGCGGAAGGCGCCATGAAATGCGTCAATGAACAAAAGCCACACAGGCGCCGCCGTCTTGCACGACCAAAGCGCGGTCCTGTGTTGCCTAATAGCGCCCGCCCATGCAAGCCACCTCCATCCGGAACCGCGCTGCGACCTGAATGCAGCGCCAGGTTTTCGCGGGTGCCGGGCCTTCGCGGAGAGACGACTCAGTTCAGTCTGAAATGCCCGTCGATCGCCTTCAATTCCGCCGGCTTGATGAGCTTGGAATGCGCGACGGTGACCGCGTAAAGCGGGCCCTCCAGCTTCGCCTTCCAGAATTCGAGGAAGTCGTTTAGCGCCGGAAAGTTGGGGAATAAATCGTAGTTCTGCCAGACATAGGATTGCAGCAGCCAGTGATGGTCGGGGCGCCTGTAAAGGATTTCCGCCGTGGTCAGGCCGTAGCCAGCAAGCTGCTTCTTGAAGTCGCTGGAGACCACACCGCCACCGACACCACCAGAGACCGATGCCTTCTCAATCATCTCATCCTCCTGAATCCGGCACATAGCGTTTTCCGGCCAAGTGGACTTCCGGTTAGCTTTAGGAAACGCGTCAATTGAAGGGGCGCGCTTCCCGCAAGACCGGTGCCCACTTTTGCGGAACACGCGCAAATGCTCGGATGAGAATCAAATGACCGCAAGATGAAAAGTTCACTAAGTCGTTGATACTAAAGGCATCAGCAGCATTGCACTGACGCTGCTAACAGTAGCCGCGCCCCTCGCGCCGGTTAACGACGACGCGCGAAAAACTGGCAGCCCCTCACCCCGAGTGCCAAAATTTTTGCTACAAGCCCTTGCTCCCGCAACGCCATCGGCCTATGTCCGGGGAAGCCACGGTGGCACTCGCCGCTCGTGACTGCCAATTATGAAAATATCAGCAATTTCAATCTACTAGGAGGACTGCATGAAATTCCGTCCGCTTCACGACCGCGTCGTGGTGAAACGTATCGACGCCGAAGAGAAGACCGCAGGCGGCATCATCATTCCGGACAGCGCGAAGGAAAAGCCTTCGCAGGGCGAAATCGTCGCCGTGGGTCCGGGCGGCCGCGACGAAGCCGGCAAGCTGATCCCGATCGACCTCAAGGTCGGCGACATCGTCCTGTTCGGCAAGTGGTCGGGCACCGAAGTGAAGATCGATGGTCAGGAAGTCCTGATCATGAAGGAAAGCGACATCATGGGTGTCGTCACCGATTCTTCCGCGAAGAAGAAAGCCGCTTAAGCCAGTTCCTCATCCTGAGGAGCCGGCGCAGCCGGCGTCTCGAAGGATGAGGCCCAAAAACCCAACCGCTCATCCTTCGAGACGCCCGCAAAAGCGGGCTCCTCAGGATGAGGTTCGTGTAAACGGAGACAAAACATGTCAGCTAAAGAAGTGAAATTTGGCGTCGAGGCGCGCGACAAGATGCTGCGCGGCGTCGACATTCTCGCCAACGCGGTGAAAGTCACCTTGGGTCCCAAGGGCCGCAACGTCGTGATCGACAAGTCGTTCGGCGCGCCCCGCATCACCAAGGACGGCGTCACCGTCGCCAAGGAAATCGAGCTTGACGACAAGTTCGAAAACATGGGCGCGCAGATGGTCCGCGAAGTCGCATCGAAGTCGGCGGACGCGGCCGGCGACGGCACCACCACCGCCACCATGCTCGCCCAGGCGATCGTGAAGGAAGGCGCCAAATCGGTCGCCGCCGGCATGAACCCGATGGACCTCAAGCGCGGCATCGACCTCGCGGTGGAAGCCGTGGTCGCGGACCTCGTGAAGAACTCCAAGAAGGTCACCTCCAATGAGGAGATCGCGCAGGTCGGCACCATCTCGGCCAATGGCGACGTCGAGATCGGCAAGTTCCTGGCCGATGCGATGAAGAAGGTCGGCAACGAGGGCGTCATCACGGTTGAAGAAGCCAAGTCGCTCGAGACCGAACTGGACGTCGTCGAAGGCATGCAGTTCGACCGCGGCTACATCTCCCCCTACTTCGTCACCAACGCCGACAAGATGCGCGTCGAGTTCGACGACGCCTACATCCTCATCAACGAGAAGAAGCTGTCCTCGCTGAACGAACTGCTTCCGCTGCTGGAAGCTGTCGTGCAGACCGGCAAGCCGCTCGTCATCGTCGCTGAGGATGTTGAAGGCGAGGCTTTGGCCACGCTGGTGGTGAACCGTCTCCGTGGTGGCCTCAAGGTTGCCGCTGTGAAGGCTCCGGGCTTCGGCGACCGCCGCAAGGCCATGCTGCAGGACATCGCGATCCTGACCGGCGGCCAGGCGATTTCGGAAGATCTCGGCATCAAGCTCGAGAACGTCACCTTGCAGATGCTCGGCAAGGCCAAGAAGGTGATGATCGACAAGGAAAACACCACCATCGTCAACGGCGCCGGCAAGAAGGCCGACATCGAGGCGCGCGTGTCGCAGATCAAGGCGCAGATCGAGGAAACCACCTCGGACTACGACCGCGAGAAGCTGCAGGAGCGTCTGGCCAAGCTCGCGGGCGGCGTCGCGGTGATCCGCGTCGGCGGCGCGACCGAGGTCGAGGTGAAGGAGCGCAAGGATCGCGTTGATGACGCGATGCATGCGACCCGCGCGGCTGTTGAAGAAGGCATCGTGCCGGGCGGCGGCGTCGCCCTCTTGCGCGCCTCCGAGCAGCTCAAGAAGATCAAGACCGCGAACGACGACCAGAAGACCGGCGTCGAGATCGTGCGCAAGGCGCTCTCCGCGCCGGCCCGCCAGATCGCGATCAACGCAGGCGAGGACGGCAGCGTCATCGTCGGCAAGATCCTCGAGAAGGACCAGTATTCCTACGGCTTCGATTCGCAGTCGGGTGAATACGTCAACATGATCTCGAAGGGCATCATCGACCCGACAAAGGTCGTGCGTGCGGCGATCCAGAACGCGGCTTCGGTCGCGGCGCT
>DASWQB010000025.1:0-5012 GCA_036398335.1 Afipia sp.
TATATCCACATGGCCGGAGCCTTCGGCGGCGCATCGCGCAGTCTGTACGAAGCCGTACGTTCGTTTCCGTCTGGCGCAGTCACACCCGTGTTCGTGGCGCCCCATGGAAGCGTGCTCGATTTTTTCTCACGGCTTGGCGAAGTGATCGTTGCGCGCGGCATCAGCCAATTCGACAACACACGTTATGGGCACTATCGCGGATTACGCTGGTTGATCCTTCTGCGCGAAATGGCTTATCTCCCGTTTACACTGGCCGCTCTTATCCGTGCCAAGCGCCGCTGGCCCGACGCCGATCTCGTCCATGTGAACGAAATCACAGGAATTGTGCCGTGGCTTCTGGCGCGGCGTCTGTTCAACGTTCCGATTGTCTTGCATGTGCGGTCGGTTGCGCAGGAAGGCTCGACGTCGCTGCGCAGCCAATGGATTGACCGATTGGTGCGCACCAGGGCGGACGCCGTTGTCGCTATTGACGATACCGTACGCAACAGTCTTCCGAAGGACTGGCCGGTCAGTGTCGTCCATAATGGATTTTCGGCTGCTGCGAAGACAGAAGGCGTAGCGGATTTGAAGGCAAGGCTGGGATTAGACCCTGAGTCTTTCAAGATCGGCTTTGTCGGTAATTTTCTGCGCGTAAAGGGTATTCAGGAGCTGGTTGAAGCTGCGAGGTTGACGCGCGACCGCGGTCTCAATGTCGAATTTATCGTGGTCGGCGGCGACGCTGGATCATCCGAGGGGATCAAGGCGCGCATTCTCAACGCAGTTGGGCTTGGGCAAAATCTTGGCGCGGAGTTCAAGGCCTCCATCGAGGCGCACGGCCTGCAGGATCGGTTTCACTTGACGGGCTTCATGCCGGACGTCGCGCGCGCTTACGGGTTGATGGACGTGCTGTGCTTTCCGTCACATTACGATGCGCCGGGCCGGCCGATCTTCGAAGCGGCTTTCCTCAAGGTTCCGAGCATCGCCGCGATCCGGCATCCCACGCCGGATACGCTGGTTAATGGAGTGACCGGCATCGCTATCGCGCCGCGCGATGCCGGAGCGCTGGCAGACGCTATCGAGCAACTGGCTAAAAACCCATCGCTGGTTGTATCGATGGGCGAGGCAGCGTATCAGATGGCCATATCCACCTTCGATCCCGTGGCGAACGCTGCAAGACTTTTGGCAATTTATCGCGACGTGATAGACCGGCGGTCTCGGACATGAAGCTGCGATATTTTCCGGGTCCTGCGGGCCGCAACCTTCAATCAACACGGCATCGATGAGCGCACAGACACAATCGAACGGACCGAAAAAGCTGCTGGTGCTGGGTGCTTCCGGCATGCTCGGCAACGCCGTGTTTCGTTTTTTTGCGAACGAACCAGGTTATCTGACGCGCGGCGTGCTGCGCTCTGCGGCCGCGGCGCAGTTTTTTTCGCAAGATCTGCATGCGAATTTGATTTCCGGCGTTGACGCCGATGATGAGCGCGCACTGAAGAAACTGCTCGCCGACGAGCGACCCGATATCGTCGTGAATTGCATTGGCCTCGTCAAACAATTGGTCGAAGCCAACGACCCTCTGGTTATCATTCCCATCAACGCCATGCTGCCACACCGGCTTGCGAGGCTTTGCGCGGCAGGCGGCGCGCGCCTGGTCCATCTCAGCACCGACTGCGTGTTCAGCGGCAAAAAAGGACTTTACACGGAGGGCGATTTCCCGGATTGCGACGATCTCTACGGTCGCAGCAAATTGCTGGGCGAGGTTGATTATCCGAACAGCGTCACGTTGCGCACATCAATGGTCGGACACGAACTTAACTCCGCGCACGGCCTCATCAACTGGTTTTTGGCGCAGCACGGCAGCGTCAAGGGCTTCACGCGCGCGATCTTTTCAGGGCTGCCGACTGTAGAAGTCGCGCGTGTGATCCGCGACCACGTCGTGCCGAATCCGGAGCTTCGCGGCGTCTATCATCTATCGGCTGAGCCGATTTCAAAATACGATCTGCTCAAGCTGGTCGCGGACGTATATGGCAAGGCCATCGCCATCCGGCCGGCCGAACATCCCGTGCTTGACCGCTCGCTGAATTCGGATCGTTTCAACGCCGCAACAGGCTATGCGCCGCCCTCATGGCGCGGCTTGGTTGAAGCGATGCACGATTTCGGATGAGCACATCAGACATAACAGGATTTCTTATTCATGTTTGACGATCGTTGTCTGCTCATTACCGGAGGAACGGGATCATTTGGCAATGCCGTGCTGAAACGTTTTCTCTCATCGTCGATTCGTGAAATTCGGATCTTCAGTCGCGATGAAAAGAAGCAGGACGATCTACGCCGGAAATTCAACAATGCGAAACTGAAATTCTACATCGGCGATGTCCGCGACCATTCGAGCCTGCTTCCGGCGACACGTGGCGTTGACTACATTTTTCATGCCGCCGCGTTGAAACAGGTGCCGTCTTGCGAGTTTTATCCGCTCGAAGCCGTCAAGACGAACATACTTGGCACCGAGAACGTGCTGGAGGCCGCGATTACCAATGGCGTCAAGCGCGTGGTGTGCCTGTCGACCGACAAGGCAGTTTATCCGATCAACGCCATGGGCATTTCCAAGGCATTGATGGAAAAAGTGATGGTCGCCAAATCGCGCAATCTCGGTGAGGGCGCGACGGTCATCTGCGGCACGCGGTATGGAAATGTCATGGCGTCGCGCGGCTCGGTGATCGCGCATTTCGTCGGGCAAATTCTGGCCAACAAGCCATTAACCCTGACCGATCCGTCGATGACGCGATTCATGATGTCGTTGAATGACGCGGTGGAGCTGGTGCTTTTTGCTTTCACAAACGGACGCAATGGCGATATCTTCGTGCAGAAGGCGCCCGCGGCGACGATCGACGTTCTTGCCAAAGCGCTCACGCAGACGCTGGGACGGGACAATTATCCGATGCAGGTGATAGGCACGCGCCACGGCGAAAAGCTCTACGAGACGCTTTTGAGCCGGGAGGAAACGGCGCTGTCCGAAGATCTGGGACATTATTTCCGCATCGAGCCTGATAGCCGCGATCTGAACTACACGAAATATTTCGAGGAGGGCCAGACTGCGATTTCGCAGAGCGTGGATTACAACTCGCATAACACCGAGCGCCTCGATATCGCTGGCATGTCGAAATTGCTTGCCGGGCTCGATCTGATCCAAGATGTTCTGGCTGGCCGCAGCCCCGATCTGGATTCCTGACCGTGGCGTCGCCCAAGCTCAAGGTAATGACCGTTGTCGGCACGCGGCCGGAAATCATCCGCCTGTCGCTCATTATGGCCAAGCTCGATCAGGTGACCGATCATACCATCGTTCATACCGGGCAGAACTACGACTACGAATTGAACGAGGTATTTTTCCAGGATTTGCAAATTCGCAAGCCGGATATTTTCCTCAATGCGGCCGGTGAGAATGCCGCGGATTCGATCGGCAAGATCATCATCGCCTTCGAGAAGATTTTGGCCGAACAGCAGCCGGACGCCGTCTTGATCCTCGGCGATACCAACAGCGCGCTCGCTGCATTGCCAGCCAAGCGCCGTCGCATTCCGGTATTCCATATGGAGGCCGGCAACCGCAGCTTCGACGATCGCGTGCCGGAAGAAATCAACCGACGTATGGTCGATCACATAGCTGATATCAATTTGACCTATTCGGACATCGCGCGCGAATATTTGCTGCGCGAGGGCCTGCCGCCGGACCGTATCATCAAGACCGGCAGCCCGATGTATGAGGTGCTGACGCATTATATGCCGGGCATTCAGGCGTCCGACGTGCGTGCGCGTCTTAAGCTTGAAACCGGCAAATATTTCGTAGTCAGCGCGCATCGCGAAGAAAACCTCGACAGCGAAAAGAACTTCAACAAGCTGGTGAACGTCATCAACACCGTCGCCGACCATTTCAAGTTGCCGGTGATTGTTTCGACCCATCCGCGAACACAGAAGCGGATCGACCGTGTCGGCGCGAAGTTCTCGCCTGGTGTCCATCTGATGAAGCCACTTGGATTCAAGGATTACGTCAATCTGCAGCTGGGTGCGCGGGCGGTGCTGTCCGACAGCGGCAGCATTACCGAGGAAAGTTCGATACTCAATTTCCCGGCGCTGAACATGCGAGAGGCCCATGAGCGACCCGAAGGCATGGAGGAGGCGGCTGTCATGATGGTCGGCCTCGATGTTGACCGTCTGATGCAGGGGCTTTCGGTTCTCGAAACCCAAAAGACGGGCGCGGATCGTACCCTGCGGCTTGTTTCGGACTATGCGATGCCAAATGTGTCCGACAAGATCGTCCGCATCATTCACAGCTATACGGATTATGTGCGCCGCGTCGTCTGGCGCAGTCCGCTATAGAATGCCATTGGCGCATGCTTGTGACGGTGAACGCCTCGCCGTAAACGCCTAGCAGGAATGCCGACGTGAAGCTCCTTGTCGTCAGCCAGTATTTTTGGCCTGAGAGTTTTCGCATCAACGATCTTGTTCGCGAATTCGTGGCGCGCGGGCATGAGGTCACGGTGCTGACCGGTCAACCGAACTATCCCGACGGCGAGATTTTCAAAGCCTACAGCGACGCGCCGGAAAAATTCACCGACTATTTCGGTGCCAAGATCATCCGCGTGCCGCTGATTTCGCGCGGGCGTGGCGGCTTTCGGCTTGCACTCAACTATGCAAGTTTTGCGGTATCGGCTTGTCTGCTTGGTCCTTTCAGGTTGAGAAGAACGGAATTCGATCGAATTCTCACCTTCGAGCCGTCGCCGGTCACGGTGGCTCTGCCCGCCAATTTGCTGCGAAAGTTTCGCAATAAGCCAATGGCGTTCTGGGTTCAGGATTTGTGGCCTGAGACGCTCGATGCGCTTGGCGTGGTGAAGTCGTCAGCGATCCTGAATCTGGTCGGAAGACTGGTGTCGTTCATCTATAATCGCTGCGATCTTATTCTCGCGCAATCTCAGAGCTTCGTGCCGAGCATCGCGGCGCGCTGCCGCCATCCGGAGCGCATAAGATATTTTCCGAACTGG
>DASWQB010000026.1:0-7404 GCA_036398335.1 Afipia sp.
CGTCTGCGCGGGGACGATATCGTGGCTTAAGAATCCAGCGTCTTGCGCGCAAAATCCTCGATGTAGTCGATCAACCTGTCCGAGGCGGCGGCGGCCATTTTCGGCTTCTTCTCGGAAATGGCCTGCGCGACCGCCGAGTGCAGCTTCGCCGCCAGCGGCAAATCCGCGACCTGCTGGTAATGCTGATACCAGAACCGGCGCGAGATCGCGTTCATCAATCCCATTGAGCGGCGTGCGAATTCGTTGCGCGCCGTCGCCGCGACCAGAATGTTGAAACGCTGATCGAGCCGCATGAAGTCGATGTCGTCGGCATTGGATGCGGCTTTGAGCATGCCGCTTGCGATGTCGGCGAACTCACGGCGTTCCTCTTCGGTGGCGCGGTCTGCGGCGAGGCGCGCCATCAGCCGTTCCAGTTCGCGCCGCACCTCAAGGAGCCGAAGCTGCATCCGCAAATCGATTTCGGAGACCATGATGCCGCGTCTGGGCATGATGACGACGAGGCCGTCGCGGGCAAGGCGTTGCAATGCTTCGCGGATCGGCGTGCGGCCGATTTTCAGCCGGGTCGCCAGCGTGTGCTCAGACAGCACGGTGCCCGGCAGAAGCTGCAACGTGACGATCATCTCCTCCAGTTCGCGATAGGCGCGATCCGTCAGGGTCACATCATCGATTTTGGGGGTCTGCCCCCGGCGCTTGACGGCAGCCTTGGACTTCAAATTGCTCACCACCGCACAATCGCCGCTGCTGCATTCCGGAAGAGCCCGCCTTTGGGCAAGCGTTCGTCCCAAATGTATATCCCTCGTATATCATTGAGACAAGATGTCAGAACGGGCGCCCGATATTCCAGATTCGTGACTTTGAGATAAAGGGTTTTGCGGCGCAGGGTGTTTTGACGAATGTATTTCGGCGACCGAATCGCGCCGGGAGCGTAATTCGGTCTCGCCTCACGGCGATCCGCATGGCACATTCGGTATAGTCTCTTTGGAATGAGCGGATGTCGAAACAATCGCTGCGGGAAGAAACCGAACGCCTTATCCGCGAGGCGATGGAACGCAAGTCCCTTGTTGTCAAGGAAGGCAAGACGCGGATCGAGGCGACCTGCGGCAAATGCGGGACCGTCAATCGCGTCTCAGCGCCGAGAGGAACGACCCGAGCGGCCTTTGTCTGCAAGCAATGCGGTCTCAGTCAGGAAACGCTTTAAACGCTGATCCCCGCGCGCTGCCATCTGTTTACTCCCGGGCGGCAGCGTCGCTGGAGGGGGATTTACCGCCTTTGACGATCTTCGGCAGCACATTCACGATCTGGATGTCGCGTTGCAGGATCGGGCTGGATACGATGGCGAGATAGGGAGCGTATTTCGCTTCCAGTTCAGCGGCGATCTGGGAG
Organism: Afipia sp.; assembly: GCA_036398335.1. Lineage (GTDB taxonomy): Bacteria > Pseudomonadota > Alphaproteobacteria > Rhizobiales > Xanthobacteraceae > Afipia. The sequence goes on from DASWQB010000026.1 coordinate 1,384, forward strand.
TTTTTGGCAAGCACGTATAATATGCCGTCGTGCACATCACCGATCTCGATGCCGAGAAAAAGCCGGTCGTAATCGCCCGCGCCCATGATCATGTTCATTCGGGCTTCGATGGCTTGATGCTGTGCAAGCGTGGGAGGCATGTGAGTCGAGTGCCGTTGATGGACGAGGTTATTTGCGGAACACTCGGTTTCTCTCTCAAGCACTTTCTGCGATTTTACGAAATAAAACGTATTTGCGCTGCGAAAAGCTTTGATTTGACGGTATTTTGAAACCTCTGGTCAGTCCTGATCTGAATCTGACGGCCGTTCGAACGCGAGGAATAATCATCCGGCCGCGGTGTTTCCCGGTCGCCTTGCTTTACGGCTGCAGTGCTGGGCGCGACCGTGAAACTCGCACGATCCCGGCGTTGTATCGCTGGGTGGAAGACTAGCGCGGCCTCAAACAATAAAATATAAGCCGGCGGCGACATCATCATGAAGCGGATCGGACTTTACATCATGGCGCAGCGATCGTGACGGCAGGTTCAGCGAAAGCGCAGGAGCGTCTGCCGACCATCCCACCGGAACAATACAGCGCTGCGCAAAAGCAGGCGGCCGAAGACTTTCTCGCCGCGCGCAATGTGCCGGTATTCGGTCCGTTCGAGCCGTTGATTCACAGCCCTGAGATGATGTCGCTGGCGAGGGGGATGGGCGACTATCTTCGCTACAAGTCCGCGATCGGAAATATGCTGTCCGAATTTGCCGTTATCATCACCGCCCGGGAATGGTCGCAGGATTATGAATGGTGGCTTCATGCGCCGATTGCCATGAAGGCCGGCATCGGGCCTGAGATTGTGGATGCGATCCGCGACGGCCGCCGCCCCGTCGGCATGAGCGAGGACGAGGAGATCGTCTATGATTTCTCAACCGAACTGCACAGGAACAAGCGCGTATCCGATGTGACTTTCGCACGGGCCGAAAAGCGCTTCGGCAAAAACGGCGTGGTCGATCTTGTCGGCATCAACGGTTACTACTCGCTCCTGGCGATGCAGCTCAACACGGCACGTTATCGTATTCCCGATGATGCCCAGCCTTTGCCGCGATTTCCGGGCTAGTCACGGCTGCGCGGAGAAGCGAAGGAAGGGGACGTGAGGGGGCAACGCCCCCTTCCTTTTTCGGCGGCTTCTTAACGCATGCCGCCTGCGACGTAGAGAATCTCGCCCGTCAAGAACTTCGCATCTTCGGAGGCGAGGAACACGGCGACCGGCGCGATGTCATCGACCTGTCCGATGCGTCCGGCCGGAGCCGTGGCTTCGACCCACTTACGCATATCGCCTTCGATGAATCCGGCAGAGACGACGCCTTCGGTCTCGACCATTCCGGGATTGATGGCGTTGACCCGGATTTTCCTGGGCGCCAGTTCTTTCGCCAAAGTGATCGTGATGGCATCCACTGACGCTTTCGTCGCCGTGTAGACCGCAGTACTCGGCGGATAGACCCGGGTCACGGTGGAGCTGATATTGATGATGCTGCCGCCTTTGGGATTGAAATGCGCTGCGGCTTCCTGCGAGACGAGCAAGAGGCCGAGCACATTCAGATCGAAGTGTTTATGGAAGTGTTCGGGCGTGATGCCTTCGAGCGGCTGGAACTCATAGAGCCCGGCATTGTTGACCAGAATGTCGATCGGACCGAGCGCCTTCACAGTCTCGGCCACGACGGTTTTGGCGGCCTTGGCATCGCTGAGATTGCCGTGAATCGCGACAGCCTTGCCACCCTTGGCAACAATCTTCGTCACCACGCGCTCGGCGCCGTCCTTGCTTGAACTGTAATTCACCGCGACGCTGGCGCCAGCGGCCGCGAGCTGAAGGGCGATCTCCGCGCCAATGCCTTTGGAGGCACCTGTCACCAGCGCCACTTTGCCTTCGAGTTTTCGTGTCATGGGGTCGACCTTTGTTCAATAATTCAGTAGTTCATAAATATCGAACTATTGAACCGTGTCAAGGGCGGTGCTATAAAGGGGCATGGTTCAATTCGTTCATCCCTCCACGGAAGACATCACTCTGTCCGGCGTCCTTGCGGCGCTGTCCGATCCGACACGGCTTCTTATCGTTAAGGGGCTGATCGGTCAGAAGGATTGCATGTCCTGCACCGAAGCAGCGCCGTGTCCGAAAATGGCGAAATCGACGCTGTCGAACCATTTCCGTATCCTGCGCGAAGCCGGTCTGATCCATACGTCCAAGAAGGGCGTCGAGCATCGTAATGAGCTTCGCGAAGCGGATATCAACGCACGGTTTCCGGGCCTGCTGAAAACGATTCTGAAATTTTCCGAAAACGTCTGAACGTGGCCTTGTGGTTTGGACGCGCTCTCGGGATGCCCGTAACCTAGAATACCTCAAAGCAGAATTGGCGGACTGCGCGCGCCTCTCACGCGGCGCGGCCGCGCGCATGCAAGAAAGCCCGTATTCGCAGGCACTTCTCTGAAGCATCAAGTTTAGACCCGTTCCAGACTGATCGTCTCAACTTTATTCCGTGGCACCCGAAAAAAATCACGACTGATCACGTCTGGATTCATTGCCGCATTTTTCCGATGAGCGAATTCGAAGTGCGCACGGGGATGTGCGCGACGTTTTTGTTTTGGGGGCAATCGTGACTCAGATTTTCGGTACTCAGCGTTTGAGCGGCGCAATCATTCGTTCAGCGTTTCTTTCCGCCAGTTCTCTTGCGCTTGGCTTGGGATTGAGCGCGGCGGCGGCGACGGCGCAGCAGGCGCCGGCAAGCGGTGCGAACACGCTGCCTCCCGTGGTGGTGAGCCCGAGCGAGGCCAAGCCGAAGAAAAAGCAGCGTCAAGCCAGCGATTCGGCCTCGCGTGCGCGCCGTGCCGCGCAGACGCCGGCCCGCACCTCAACCAATCCGGTCGAGGCGGCGTGGGCGGGCAACAGCCAGGCCCAGCGCACCGGCACCGTCGGTTATTACCAGAACAGCACCTCGGTCGCGACCAAGACCAACACGCCGCTCTTGAACATTCCGCAATCGGTCAGCGTGCTGACCAAGGATTTCCTGAAGGATCAGGCGATGTCGAATATCACCGACGCCGTGCGGTTCGTTCCCGGTGTCGTTGTGCATCAGGGCGAAGGCAACCGCGACGAACTCGTGATCCGCGGCGTCGATTCCAGCGCGAACTTCTTCGTCAATGGCTTCCGCGACGACGTTCAGTATTTCCGCGATCTGTATAACGCGCAAAGCGTTGAGGTCCTGAAGGGGCCAAGCGCACTGACCTTCGGGCGCGGCGCGGGTGGCGGGCTCGTCAATCGCACGCTCAAGGAGGCCGATGGCACGCGTATCTACGAGGCGACGGCGCAGACCGGCTCCTACGGCAACCGGCGCTTCTCGCTGGATGCGGGGCAGGCCGTCAACGAGAACGTGGCGGTGCGCCTGAACGCCTTCTACGAGGGCTCCGATACGTTCCGCGATTTCGGCAATCTTGAGCGCTACGGCATCAACCCGACAATGACCTTGCGGCCGAGCGACGACACCAAGATCAAGCTGAGCTACGAATATTATCACGACAAGGAACTGGCCGATCGCGGCAATCCGTCTTTTAACGGCGCGCCGTTCGTGCCGAATGGCGATTACACCAAGTTCTTCGGCAGCCCAATCTACAACAACACCTACGCCAACGTTCAGACCACGATGGCCGTGATCGAGCACGATTTCGGCGGCGGGCTGACCGGCAAGAACTCGACGATGTATGCCAATTACGACCGTGGCTATACCAACATCTATCCCGGTGGAACGAGCATCACTGGCGTTTCGGCACCGGGCGGCGGCGCTGTTACACCGGGTGGCCTGGTTTCGCTGAACGCGTACGAAAATATCACAAACCGCGCCAACCTCTTCAACCAGACCGATTTTACCTACAAGACCTACACCGGCCCAGTTCGTCACACCATCGCGTTCGGCGGTGAATTCGGTCAGCAGACCGGCATTGGCCTGCGCAACACAGGTTTTTTTACGGATAATGGTGGCCTGCCATTCGTGACGGTAAATGCCTTCAATCCAACCTATTCCGGGCCGGTTGCCTTCAGCCACATCTCCGCGGCGACCACGACCGGTCCCACTCGCGGTTTGAACGCGGATTCGAACAGCACCTATCGTCTGTTCACTGAATCCGCCTATGTGCAGGACCAGGTTGACGTGACACGCTGGCTGCAGTTGTTCGGCGGTGCGCGGTTCGACCGCTTCGATCTGGCCGCTCTCGACCAGAACACCGGTATCAACCGCTCCCGCACCGACGACAAGGTATCGCCGCGCGCGGCGGTCATCTTCAAGCCGGTCGATGATATGTCGATCTATGCCGCCTACAGTATCTCTTACCTGCCGGCGTCCGGCGATCAGTTCAGCTCGCTGAGCGACGGCACGCTTATCCTCGACCCGCAGAAATTCGAAAACACCGAGTTCGGCTTCAAGTGGAACATCAATCCTAAACTGCAATATACCGCTGCCGTTTATGAGTTGAACCGGACGAACCAGCCGATCAACGATCCGAACAGGAGTGGTTTCTTCCTGCCGAACGGTTCGACCAAAGTGCGCGGTTTCGAGACGGCCGTGACCGGGTATGTCACCGATGCCTGGCAGACCACACTGGGTTACGCGTACACCGATGCGCGCATTACCAGCGCTACATCAGCCACGATTGTGCCCGGTAATCGCGTGCAGCTCGTGCCATATAACCAGTTCTCGCTGTGGAACAAATACCAGATCGATCCGCGCTTCGCCCTCGGTGTGGGCGTTCTCTATCTCGGCGACTCGTACGCAGCCTCCGATACCCTCGTGAAACTTCCTTCATGGGTGCGGGTCGATGCGGGATTGTATTACAAATACAACGAGACATGGAGCGGTCAGCTGAGTGTCGAAAATCTCTTCGACAAGGGCTACTTCGCCTCCGCCGACGGCAACAACAACCTCTCGCCCGGCCGGCTGCGCACGTTCCGCGTCTCCGCGACGGCAAGGTTCTGATCGCATCCACCTCCAAGTGATGAGCGTGATTTTATCCGAAAACCGGTATCCACTTTTCGGAATTATGCTCTAACCTCCGGATGCGACGGAAAAAGGGACGCGAGCGATCGCGTCCCTTTTTGCGTTTAGCGTTTGATCGTCAGCTTGTTATCGACGGCGCGTCGATGATGCTGACGTGGGCCGCCACTATGCGCCAGCCCTCAGCGAATCTGATCCATGTCTGCATCTGGCGTCCGACCTTGCCGGGCGTGGTTGACCGATAAAACAGCGTCGATGCGATGGCCGTATCGCGGCCATAGGCGGTGATGACGGTTTGCGCCAGATCGCGCATCAATCCAGCGGGATTGCGGGCGGCACGGAATGCCTTGATGGCGCTGTACCCATAGAGATTCTCACCCCCGCCATAGCGAATGGTTCGCGGATCCTCGTGAAACATTGCATCGAGCGCAGCGACATCGTTCGATGTCAGGGCAAGCTCGTATCGGGCGAAAGCCTGCGCCACCTCTGCGACGACATCGGGAAGATCGATCTGCGCTGTCATCGCGAATGCCGTCAGCGTGTCGAGTTACGTCTTCTGCGCAGGATCGCGGTGGATAGGGTCGACCCAGAGCACTGTCTCCGGTTTCTCGACCGGCTCGATATCGAGATTGATGGCGACGGCCTGACCGTCGCTGCGCACCAAAACGCATTCCAGAATCTCGTCCGGGCTGGCGTTGATTTCCTGGTGCGGCACGTAAGGCGGGATGAAGATGAAATCGCCGGGACCCGCTTCCGCGGTGAATTGCAGATGCTCGCCCCAGCGCATGCGCGCCTTGCCGCGCACGACATAGATGATGCTTTCCAGGTGCCCGTGGTGATGCGCCCCGGTCTTGGCATCGGGTTTGATCGTCACGGTTCCAGCCCACAATTTCTGCGCGCCGACACGGGCGAAATTGATCGCGGCCTTGCGATCCATACCGGCGGTGGAGGGCACGTTGGGGTCGAGCTGATCGCCGGGAATTACCCGTACGCCGTCATGCTTCCAGCG
>DASWQB010000027.1:0-10347 GCA_036398335.1 Afipia sp.
CTCTGGACCACCGTCACCGGCTGGACCGCGTGCGCCCGGCGAATGGTCGACGCGCCGGCCTCCGACAAACCGAAATGGCCGACTTTACCGGCCTTGATCAGATCGGCAACGGCACCGGCAACATCCTCGATCGGCACATCAGGATCGACACGATGCTGATAGAAGATATCGATATGATCGGTCCGCAAGCGCTTCAGCGAAGCGTCCGCCACCTCCTTGATGTGCTCGGGCCGACTGTCCAGGCCGATCGGCCAAGCACCACCCTTGGGATCAAGCTTCCAGCCGAACTTCGTGGCGATGACGACCTTGTCGCGCAACGGTTCAAGCGCTTCGCCGACCAATTCCTCATTGACAAACGGACCGTACACTTCAGCCGTATCGAAGAGCGTGACCCCAAGGTCCACCGCATCCCGCAGCAGCTTGATCATCTCGCTGCGGTCGCCGGGAGCACCGTATGCCCAACTCATGCCCATGCAGCCGAGGCCCAGGGCAGAAACCTCCAAGCCCGACTTGCCGAGAGTTCGCTTCTTCATATGAGACTCCTTTGGATTAGGGCTGGATCGCCTGTGATATGAAATCCTCGAAGCCCGGTCCGAAAGGCGGCCTGAGAAGATCGACGGCCGCCGCGCCTGCCGCGCCGGGCGCCTGGCGATAGATGGCTCGCGCATGACTGAAAGTGCGGAAGCCTTCGATGCCGTGATAGGCACCCATGCCTGAATCACCGATCCCGCTGAATGGCAGGTCCTCACAGAACACGTGCGCCATCACGTCGTTGATGGTCACTCCTCCCGAGGCTGTACTGTCCAGCACCTGGCGGGCTGTTTCGTCATCCTCGCCGAAATAATAAAGTGCGAGCGGACGCGGGCCGGACCGAATTTGCCTGGTTACCTCTTCGAGGTCGTCATAGGTGAGGATGGGGAGCAGCGGCCCGAATATCTCCTCCTGCATGACTCCCATGTCTGTCGTGACATTGAGCAGGAGCGTGGGCGGAAAGCGCCGAGCATTGCCCGATGCCCCCGGTGCCAGTGTTTGAATAACCTCCGCGCCCTTGGCGCGGGCATCGTCGACGAGCCCCGTCAGTCGCTGAAAATGGCGGTCACTGATGATCGAGCTGTAGTGAGGCGAGTCCACGCCTTCTGGAAACATCTTGCCGCAATCGGCAACGCAGGCGTTCGCAAATGCCCGCTCCGTGCCTGAAGGCACGAAAACATAATCGGGCGACAGACAGATCTGGCCGGCATTGCGCGCCTTGACCGTCATGATCCGCCTTGCGGCTTCGGCAAGGTCGAACTGCTTGGTCACGATCACCGGCGATTTCCCGCCGAGTTCCAAAGTCACGGGGGTCAGATTATCTGCCGCCGCGCGCATCACATGTTTCGCGACACCCGTGGAGCCGGTGAAAATCAAATGGTCGAAGGGGGCCTCGGAAAAAACTGCGCCCCGCCCTTCTCCGCCCAGCACGGTGCTGACTTCGTCCGGAGAGAAAGATTCACCGATGAGTGAAGCGAGCAGACCCGAAAATCGCGGTGTGAATTCCGACGGTTTCAGGATCGCACGGTTGCCGGCCGCCAGGATCCCGGCCAGCGGACTGAGGAGGAGAGTGATGGGATAGTTCCACGGCCCGATCACGCCGACCACGCCAAGTGGCGTGTATTCAACCCGCGCCTCGCCGCCCGGCGTAATCGAATGCCGCTTTTCGGGTTGCATCCACGTCCGAACGTTCTCAGCTGCAAATTTCAGCGCCGAAGCGGCTGCCAGGATATCAACGAGTGTTTCCTCGCGGGCACGATGGCCGAAGTCGTCAGAGATCGCGGTTACCAACCGATCCTTGTTCTTGGCCAGAATCGACACGACACGCAGGATTCGATCGACACGCGTTTGCGCGCTCGGAAAGCCGTCAGCCTGGTAAGCCGCACGCTGCGATGAAACGAGAGAGTTGAGTTCGCTTTTGAACGTGTTCAGATCACTGGAAGACACTGTCTCTCTCCTCAAGAAGTGGAATAGTTGCCCCGCACCATTTATTTTCGGGATGACGCGGGCCGAAGGTCTTCACCGCCGATCCAGGGGCGGTGCCCCCCGATCGTATAGGCACCATCGACAAGGATGTTCTGGCCGGTGACGAACGACGCAGCGTCGGAGCAGAGGAACACGGCAACCTCCGCGACCTCACTTGCTTCGCCCAGTCTTCGTGCGGGGGTATGGTCGACGATTGGGCGTTGCGTGACCTCGTCCATGAAGCGCCGCGTCATCGCGGTCTCGATCACGCCCGGATTGACGTTATTCACCCGGATACGCTCACTCGCTGTCTCTACGGCGAGTGCTCGCGCCATGCTGTCGAGAGCCGCCTTGCTGGCGGAATAGATTGACGAACCCGGGAGCGCTCCGTGTGCAAGCCAGGATGAGGTGTTAACGATCGCACCACCGCGCCCCTGCCTCTGCATCTGCACGATCTCTGCCCGGCAGCACAGCCACACGCCGCGAAGGTTCACGTTCATCGTGGCATCGAAATCGGCCGGGCTGAGGTCACCTATCGGACCCCACGCACCTTCGGTGCCCGCATTGTTGAACGCTGCGTCCAGTTGGCCAAAATGTGCGACGGTCTGATCGATGAGCGCGGCGACCTGATCCGGGTCGGCCACATCCGTCGGCACCGCAAGCGCCGATCCACCGAACTTCTCGATCTCGGCGACGACCGATGCCAGCTCCGCCGAACGCCTGCCAGCGATGCTGACCTTCGCGCCGCGCCGGGCGAAAAGGTGGGCAGCCGCCCGGCCGATGCCGCTGCCGCCACCAGTTACAAGTGCGACCTTGCCGACAAAATCCTGAGCCATTTTTGTCTCCTTTCGCCGCCCGTTGACCCAGGTCCACCTCCAACACAGCGAGGCTGTATGGGGATTGCATGGACGGGATCATGCGATTTGATGGATAATTAGGATAAGGAATGCTTGCTGACAAAAGGCCATTTCAGTATGCGGTATTGAATGAAATAGGATAATCATGGCACCACCGACCCTCCCGCATCTCGCAACTTTCCTGGCCGTCGCCCAGCAGCGCAGCTTTCAAAAGGCATCAACCGATCTGAATCTTTCAACATCCGCCGTCAGCCACGCCATCCGAACCCTTGAGGAACGCCTCGGCGTGAGCCTGTTCAATCGAACCACCAGAAGCGTCGCACTGACGGAGGCGGGTGAGCATCTTCTTGGCCGTCTCGAGCCCCTGCTCAGCGACGTCGGTAGTGTCATCGATGAAATGAATCTGTTTCGGGATCGACCGTCGGGCCGCTTGCGGATCAATACCTCGCGTTATGCAGCACACTTGGTGGTCGTACCTTTAATGGCACGCTTTCTTGCAACATTTCCCGATATCACGCTCGACATCGTTGATGACAACGGGATCGTTGACATTGTGGGTGCCGGGTTCGACGCCGGTATCCGCTTTCTGGAAAGCGTTCCAGAGGACATGGTGGTCGTCCCGCTTGGTAGAGATTGCCGGTTTGCGGCGGTCGCCACTCCATCCTGGTTCGACGCCAATGGACCTGTGCTGCACCCAAATGACCTGCTCCCTCATGAATGCGTTCGCTACCGTTTTCCGAGCGGCCGCATTTTTCGCTGGGAGTTCGAGAAGGACGGCCAGCGCATCGATCTCGACGTCAAGGGTCGCGTATCGGTCGGCGATCAGGATCTCGCTCTAGCCGCCGCGATCGACGGCATGGGGCCGGCATTCATCTTTGAGGATGTTGCGCAGGATGCGATTGCTTCGGGCCGATTGGTCCGCGTGCTAGAAGAATGGTGTCCGCGCTTTGCGGGGCCAGTGCTTTACTATCCGCAGCAGCGCCGCGTTTCTTCGGCGCTCCAGACCTTTATCGACATGGCGCTTGGTCAAGGCTGATCACCATGGACGGGGACCGCGGCACCAGCATCATAAGTGATCTCGGCGAACTTCATTTCGCACAAGGAAACGGAGACCCGCCGACAACTGTCGTTGCAGGCCGCCCACCCGGCGAGGCGGGTATCTCAATATTTGGCGCTTGCTTTAGGGGCGGAGCGCACTTCCAAGGGAATATTCGTCAGAACATTATCCTTTTCCCTTTGGCTCAGGTTCAGTTTGATTGCCGGCTGGCCGACAAGCGGAATACGCACGAACCTCCAAGAGGCAGCCTAGCTCTTTGCCCTGCAGGCATAGACTGCGGCGCGGATGGTACGCAGAGTGTCGATATCGCAGTCATCGCGGTCGATCAGGCGCAACTTACATTGGCGTCGGGAGGTTATGGGCGATTGCATGAGCGCTTCGTGCACCACGACAAAGCTTTGTTTGAGATTTCTCAAAATCTGTGGCGCGAAAGCGCCGCAGGATACCCCAATGGATCACTCTTCTGGAGTGAACTCAGCGCAAACATGGTCGAAGGGCTTCTCGAGCGACACAGTTCGGAACCGTTGGTCCGCCTACCCGGCATGCTGGATCGGCTCTCTCTGCGGCGAATTCGGGATTATGTACTTTCTCACATAGGTGAACCGCTTCAGATCGGCACATTGGCGGCTGTGGCCGGCCGAAGCCCATTCCATTTCGCTCGCACATTTGCCAACTCGGTAGGCATGACACCGCACTACTATGTCGTGCGGTTGCGACTTCGGCTGGCAATGGATCTTTTGCGTGAAGGTCGGCTGACTCTGGCGGACATCGCAGCATTCACCGGGTTTGCCGACCAAAGTCACCTCTCGCGTTGGATACGACGGGTCTACGGCATTTCGCCATCCTATTTTAAGCGCTAGTAATTCAGCGATTTCGTGCACAGCTCAGGGATGGCAGCTACCCCGGTCGGCGACCGGAGTAACTGACGGATTTTCATCTATATGTAACATCCCGCCCTCTTGAACGCCCTGAGTGGCAAAAAAAACGGCAGATAAATTGTCGTGGACAGGTCGCGTTAAGAATCTCACGGTCGGCGCTCAAAACAGCAAGAATCTTCACGATCAATCAAACCCGAGTGCGGTATCGGGAAACACTTATCAATCTGTTCACTAGAGAACTGCAGCACACTGTCTCGACCTGAAGTCGAGACTGACGACGTTTGCTTGCCTGCTTCTCGCTGCTGAAAACGGCGTCGCGGCCCGAGCGAAGCCAGGAGAATGTCATGCCTGATCCGAAAGTAGCACTAATTACCGGCGCATCTCGCGGAATCGGGGCGGCCGTGGCCGAACGCCTTGCCAAAGACGGCTTCACAGTTGCTATCAACTACGCTGGCGGCGCACCCGAGGCTGACGCGTTGGCGGCCAAGATAACCCGCGCCGGGGGCAAGGCGCTCACGGCACAAGCCGACGTCAGCGATCCTGCGGCAGTCCTGCGGATGTGGGATGTAATCGAGAGCAAAGCAGGCGGCGTAGATGTTCTCGTCAACAATGCCGGCATCATGAAGCTAGCGAAGATCGCCGACGGCGATGACGCGCTGATTGACAGCCAGATTGCTGTCAACCTGAAGGGCAGCATCAACATGATGCGCCAGGCGGCGAAACGTCTACGATCCGGCGGCCGGATCGTAAACTTCTCAACCAGCGTGGTTGGCCTCAAGCTCGAGACTTACGGCGTTTATGCTGCAACGAAGGGCGCGATCGAAGCACTCACCGGGATTCTCGCGAAAGAGATGCGTGGCCGCAATATCACGGTGAATGCGGTGGCCCCCGGCCCCACTGCGACTGCGCTCTTTCTGAATGGAAAGTCGCCCGAGCTCATCGAGCACATGTCGAAGATGAACCCGCTTGAACGACTGGGCACCCCCGAAGACATTGCCGCCGCAGTCGCGTTTCTCGTCGGGCCAGACGGTGCCTGGATTAACGGCCAGGTTTTGCGTGCCAACGGCGGCATGATCTGACCCGCCCTGCACATCAAGCTTCTCGCGATCAAGGACCGCACTCATGAGCAAGAAAATCATCCTCGTCACAGGCGCATCCAGTGGCTTTGGACGTATTACCGCAGAAGCTTTGGCCAAGGCTGGCCACGTCGTCTATGCATCCATGCGCGACGTTGCGGGGCGTAACGCCGGCAACGCCGCCGAGATGTCGGCCATCGCCGGTAGCGACATCCGCCCGATCGAGCTCGACGTGCAGTCCGAACCGTCTGTCAACACCGCCGTCGAGGCGATTATTGGCAAGGCCGGCCAGATCGACGTGATCGTTCACAATGCCGGCCACATGATGTTCGGGCCGGCCGAGGCTTTCACGCCAGAACAGTTTGCGGAGCAATACGACGTCAACGTGCTCGGCACCCAGCGCGTCAACCGCGCGGTGCTACCGCACATGCGCGGCCGCCGCGAGGGTCTGCTGGTCTGGGTGTCGAGCTCCAGTTCGGCAGGCGGCACCCCACCCTATCTCTCGCCCTATTTCGCTGCAAAGGCCGCGATGGATTCCCTCGCGGTCCTCTACGCCCGCGAGCTCAGCCGATGGGGTATTGAAACATCCATAATCGTCCCCGGCGCCTTTACCAAAGGCACCAACCACTTCGCCCATTCCGGGCGCCCGGCGGACACGGCTCGCCTCGCCGAATATGAGGCGGGTCCATACAAAGGCTTTGGCGAACAGGTCCAAAAAGCCTTTGCTGCTATCGTGCCGGACGATGCGAACGTGGCCGGAGTCGCGGATGCAATCGTAGAGATCGTCGATACGCCATTCGGTAAACGGCCGTTTCGTGTGCACTACGATCCGACTGAAGACGGCGCAAACGTCGGCTTCACGGTCCTAGATCGCCTCCGCGCCGAGATGCTCCACCGCGTGGGATTGAGTGACCTGCTCAAGCCGCGCATAAAGCCCCCGGCCTGAGCCGCCGCGCCTCTGCGAGCCGCAGTTACGACAACATCTACCGTGGCCGTTCAGCTCTCAGAACGACCAAATCGTTGATGTAAACGTCCAATGGAGGCAATGATGAAATACAAGACGCTCGGCAACACAGGGCTGCTGGTTTCGAAGCTTTGTCTCGGAACGATGACGTTCAGCGGCAGCAACGGGGTCTACAAGCATATCGGCAACGTCGATCAGGCCGGAGCGGACGAACTGGTCAAGGCAAGCATCGACGCTGGCATCAACTTCTTCGACACCGCGGATGTCTACTCGGACGGCGAGAGCGAGCAAACGCTCGGCCAGTCCTTCCGGAATGTTGGTATTGCCCGCAAGGATTTCGTGCTGGCCACGAAGGCGTATAGCCGCATGGGCCAGGGGCGCAATGATGTTGGCGCTTCGCGCGGGCACATCATGGACGCGATCGACGCCAGCTTGCGCCGCCTCCAGACCGATCACATCGATCTTTACCAGATCCATGCGACGGACACGCTGACGCCGACCGAAGAGACGCTGCGTGCGCTCGACGACCTCGTCCGTCAGGGCAAGGTTCGCTACATCGGCGTTTCCAACTGGCAGGCGTGGCGCATCGCCACCGCGCTTGGAATTTCGGCGCGCCTCAATCTGGCGCGCTTCGAGACATTGCAGGCCTATTATTCGATCGCGGGGCGCGATCTGGAACGCGAGCTCGGCCCACTCCTCGACGCGGAGAAAATGGGACTGCTGGTCTGGAGTCCCCTCGCCGGCGGCCTTCTCTCAGGCAAATTCAGCCGCGATAACCAGTCGCCGCAGGGCTCCCGCCGCTCGGAATTCGACTTTCCGATCGTCAACAAGGAACGCGCCTGGAATGTCATCGACGTGATGCGCCCAATCGCCGAGGCGCACGGCTGCAGCCCGGCACGGATCGCGCTGGCTTGGCTCTTGTCGAAATCCGTCGTGACTTCGGTGATCGTCGGCGCCAAGCGTCTGAGCCAGCTCGAGGATAATATCGCGGCGATCGACATCACGCTGAGCGAGGAAGAGCTTCGCAAGCTCGATGCAGTCAGCGAGTTGCCTGCGGAATATCCCGGCTGGATGCTTGCGACCCAGGGTGCAGACCGCCTGGGCCCTGTCGATCTGTGGGCCGACAAGACCGCCTCCTCCTGACCAAACATCGCCGGATGCCGAGCGCATCCGGCACTCGTTGGTGAGAACATCATGCGCCACTTCCTCCTCTTCTACGAATACGGGCCCGACTTCGAAGAACGCCGTGCCGAGGTCCGCGGGCCGCATCTCGCGCGGGCTTGGGCCGCTAGCGCGCGTGGCGATCTCGTCCTCGCCGGTACCTTGACCCAGCCTTTGGATACGGGAGCCCTCCTCTTCAAGGCGGACAGCGCGGTGACCGCCGAGGAATTCGCACGCTCAGATCCTTACGTGACTAGCGGGCTGGTGACGGCGTGGCGCGTGCGGGAATGGATCACTGCTGTCGGCGAAGACGCGACATCGCCCGTCGGGAAGCCGCTTGAAACAGAAAGATGATCATGAGTAATCGGCTGCAGGGCAAAATCGCCGTTGTCACCGGCTCGGCCCGGGGACTCGGTGCGGCGATCGCGCGACGTTTCGGTGCGGAAGGTGCCTCGGTGGTCGTGAATTACGCGACCAGCGAGGCGGAGGCCGAAAAGGTGGTCCGCGACATCGTCGACGCCGGGAGCCGCGCCGTGGCCGTCAAGGCCAATATGCGCGACCCGGCCGAGGTCGCGCAGCTTTTCGCGGAAGCGAACCGGGCGTTCGGCCGCATCGACATTCTGGTGAACAACGCCGGACTGTACGATTTCCAACCGCTGGAGAACATCTCGCTCGAGCTGTTCCGCAAGCATATGGAGCTGAACGTTTTCGGCTATCTGCTCGCCGTCAAAGAGGTGGTCAAATACATGCCCGACGGCGGCAGCATCGTGAACATGGGTTCGACGATCACGATATTCGGCGCGCCGAATTCTTCGGTTTACGCGGCGAGCAAGGGAGCGATCGACGGCCTTACCCGCTCACTCTCCAACGAACTTGCGCCGCGCAAGATCCGGGTCAACGCGATCAAGCCGGGCGTGGTCGACACCGAAGGCGTCGAGGCCGGAGGCTTTCTCCAGTCGGACTTCGGACCGATGATTATCTCGCAGACGCCGCTGCGCCGACTAGGAGTTCCCGACGACATCACGCCCGCCGCGGTCTATCTGGCATCCGATGAATCGAGTTGGACGACCGGCGAGTTCTTCATACTCTCCGGCGGTCATCGCTGATCAACCCCAGACGAGCCTTGGGCGCACGCACCAGGCATTCCAGGAGACAACGATGACACAAGTCACCGAAAAGACGCCCGGCGAGGTGGTCAATCATTATCTCGAGACCTTCTTCAAGAAGGATGTCGACAAGACATTGGAATGCCTGACCGACGATGTCGTCTGGAAAGTCCAGGGCGCCGCCGATGTACCGACCATCGGGCTACGTCACGGCAAGGAAGAGGTCCGGGCGTGGATGGCGCTCTTCCCGGTAAACTTCGAGCCTCTCAACTTCAAGATCGACCGCACGTTCGAGAACGGCGATCAGGTCGTGCTCACCGGCCATTTCACGCACCGCATTCTCAGCACCGGCCGGGAATTCACAAGCGACTTCGCGGCCATCTGCTCCGTCCGCGACGGCAAGGTGAGCGCGTATAATTTCCTGGAAGATTCCTATGCCCTCTGGCGCTCGTTCCAGAACGACTAATCGTGGCCACCAACACACTACCCCACGCATACATTCGTTCGTCAATCACACAAGCACGGAAATTATCATGATCGAGCCAACGACCTTGAAGTCACAAACTGACGGATTTGAATTCACTGCCCTGCACGCATCACCGGAAGGCGCGCGCAAGGGCGGCGTTATCGTTCTTCAGGAAGTCTTCGGCCTCGACGAGGCTGTCCGGCATGATGTTGCCCGCTGGGCAGGGCTTGGCTTTGAGGTCATCGCGCCTTCATTGTTCGATCGCCAGCAACGCGGATTTGTCGCGGACCACAATGCCGAGGGTCTGGAGATCGGATTACGTTACATGGCTGCGAACGGCGACGACAATCCGATATCCGACGTGCAAGCCTGCATCGATGCGCTGAAGGACAAGGGACCCGTCTTCCTTGTCGGCTATTGCTATGGCGGCACCGTTACGTGGCGCGCGGCCGCTCGGACGAAAGGCCTCGCCGCGGCTTCAAGCTATTATGGCGCGGGCGTCGCCGCTTCGGCTAACATGACGCTTGCATGTCCCATCATTTGCCATTTCGGTGCCAAGGACCCCTATATCGCAGTTGCTGCCAGCGTGCAGGCCATCGCTGCCGCGCATCCGGAGGTGCCGGTCTACGTGTACGCAAACTCCGGCCACGGCTTCAACAATGAAGGCCCGGACGCCGATCCGGATGACGTACGTTTGGCACGAGAACGGACACTCAATTTTTTTGAGGACAATTCAAGCCCGGACTAAGCGCCCACCAATTTTCAGGCAGCACACCAACGCGAGTTC
>DASWQB010000028.1:0-4289 GCA_036398335.1 Afipia sp.
GAATCTGGGTGTCGCCGATGAAATAGGCACCCTTGTTGGTAATCAGCAGAGCCAGCGCCGAATAATCCTTCAGGCCGGGCCGCACGCCGATAATCTCGCGAATGCGCCGCAGGTGACTGAGATAGCGGCCTTCGACGCCGCAGATCATGGCGTCGGCCTCGCCGCGATTGACCGCAAGCGCCGCGATCACCGTCGAATTGGTGCGCACCAGCGTGCGCGCCGCATCCGGAGTAATTCCGCAGCGGCCCGCGACCTCGATATAGCTTTGAACGTAGGAGCGGTAACGCGGATCATCCTCGGGATTGATGAGGTCGAAATCCGTGCCCGCTTTCATGGAAAGACCGAAGCGCTCGATGCGAGCCGCCACCACATTCGGGCGCCCGACCAGGATCGGCCTTGCAAGATGCTCTTCCAGTACAACCTGCGTCGCGCGCAGCACGCGCTCGTCTTCACCTTCGGCGTAGATCACGCGCACCGTTTGCGTCTTCGCCTTGGCGAAAATCGGCTTCATTGTCAGGCCGGAGCGGAACGCAAAGCGGTCGAGCTCTTCGGTATAGGCGTCGAAATCGGCAATCGGGCGCGTAGCGACGCCCGAATCCATTGCCGCACGCGCGACCGCCGGAGCGACACGCAGGATCAGGCGCGGATCGAACGCACCGGGAATCAGCGACCCGGGGCCGAAGCCCTGGGTTTCGGCTCCATCGAACCCGCGCGCGACCACATCGGACGGCGGATCACGTGCAAGCTGCGCCAATGCATCGACCGCCGCGCGCTTCATTTCCTCGTTGATCGCGGTCGCGCCAACATCGAGCGCGCCGCGGAAGATGAACGGGAAACACAGCACGTTGTTTACCTGATTTGGAAAATCCGAGCGGCCGGTGCAGATCATTGCGTCCGGCCGTGCCTTGCGTGCTTCGTCCGGCATGATTTCCGGCGTCGGATTGGCCAGCGCCATGATCAGCGGCCCGTCCGCCATGGTCTTGAGCATTTCAGGCGTGAGTACGTTCGGTCCGGATAGACCTAAGAAAACGTCGGCGCCGACGATGGATTGCGCCAGCGTGCGCTTGTCGGTTTTCTGCGCGTAGATCGACTTCCATTTGTCCATCAGCGTATTGCGGCCTTCATAGACAAGGCCGTCGATGTCGTTGACCCAGATGTTCTTGCGCTGCGCGCCAAGTGACACCAGAAGATTGAGGCACGCCAACGCCGCGGCACCCGCGCCCGCCGTGACGATCTTGATGTCCTCGATCTTCTTGCCGTTCAGGATCAGCGCGTTGCGGACCGCCGCGCCGACGATGATCGCAGTGCCGTGCTGGTCGTCGTGGAACACCGGGATCTTCATGCGCTTCTTGAGCTGATCCTCGATCTCGAAGCACTCCGGCGCCTTGATGTCTTCAAGGTTGATGCCGCCGAATGTGGGCTCCAGCGCCGCAACGGTCTCGACCACGCGCTCGATCGTGTCGGCGGCGATCTCGATGTCGAACACGTCGATGCCGGCGAATTTCTTGAACAGAACCGCCTTGCCCTCCATCACCGGCTTGGACGCCAGCGGGCCGATATTGCCGAGGCCCAGCACCGCGGTGCCGTTCGACACCACCGCGACGAGGTTGGACCGGATCGTGAGATGCGCGGCTTGCGCCGGATCGGCGGCAATCGCCTCGCAGGCGGCCGCGACGCCGGGCGTGTAGGCCAACGCAAGATCGCGCTGGTTGGCGAGCGGCTTTGTCGCATGAATTTCAAGCTTACCGGGACGCGGAAGCCGGTGATAGTTGAGCGCGGCCTGACGAAGCTCTTCAGAAAATGACGATGTCATAGTGACTCCCGATATCTGCCGCCGATTGTCTCTCGGCGTGCGAGACAGATTTTGATTTTAGGAAAGGTTGAGCCGGATGTGCAATTCCCGCAACTGCTTGGTGGAGACTTCCGACGGCGCGCCCATGAGCAAATCTTCGGCACGCTGATTCATCGGGAAGAGTGAGATTTCACGCAGGTTGTTGGTCCCGCAAAGCAGCATCACGATACGGTCGACGCCGGCGGCCATGCCGCCATGCGGCGGCGCGCCGTATTGGAACGCGCGATACATGCCGCCGAAACGCTCGATGACGGTTTCCTCGCCATAGCCCGCGATCTCGAACGCCTTCACCATCGCCTGCGGGCGATGGTTGCGGATACCGCCAGACGCGATCTCATAGCCGTTGCAGGCGATGTCGTACTGGAACGCCTTGATGGTCAGAGGGTCCTGTGTCTCGAGCGCTTCGAGACCGCCCTGCGGCATCGAGAACGGATTGTGCGAGAAATCGACCTTCTTGTCTTCCTCGTTGTATTCGTACATCGGGAAATCGACGATCCACGCCAGTTCGAACCGGTCCTTGTCAATCAGGTTCAACTCTTCGCCAAGCTTTGTGCGCGCTGATCCTGCGAACTTCCAGAATTTCTGCGGATCGCCGGCGACGAAGAACGCGGCGTCGCCGTCCTTAAGACCGAGTTGTTCGCGAATCGCGGCGGTGCGCTCGGGACCGATGTTGTTGGCGAGCGGGCCCGCGCCCTCACCCCCCTCGCGCCACATGATGTAGCCGAGGCCCGGCTGCCCCTCACCCTGCGCCCATGAATTCATGCGGTCGCAAAACGCACGGCTGCCGCCGCCCGGTCCGGGGATCGCCCAGACCTGATTGGTTTTGTCTTCAAGCATCCGCGCGAACACCTTGAAGTTTGAGCCGCGGAAATGCTCCGAGACATCCTGCATCACCAGCGGATTGCGAAGGTCCGGCTTGTCGGTGCCGTATTTGCGCAATGATTCAGCAAATGGAATGCGCGGCCATTTTTTCGTGACCGGCTTACCGCCCGCGAAGTCCTCGAACACGCCCGTAATCACCGGCTCCATGGCCGCGAACACGTCTTCCTGCTCGACGAAGCTCATCTCCAGATCGAGCTGATAAAATTCGCCCGGCAAACGATCGGCGCGCGGGTCTTCATCGCGGAAGCATGGCGCGATCTGGAAGTAACGGTCGAAGCCCGACATCATCAGGAGCTGCTTGTACTGCTGCGGGGCCTGCGGCAGCGCATAGAATTTGCCGGGATGGATGCGCGAGGGCACAAGGAAATCTCGCGCGCCTTCCGGCGACGAGGCGGTGAGGATCGGTGTCTGGAATTCGAAGAAGCCGGACGCCTTCATGCGGGCGCGCATGGAATCGACGATCGCGCCGCGCGTCATGATGTTCTGGTGCAATTTCTCGCGGCGCAGGTCGAGGAAGCGATACTTGAGCCGGATTTCCTCGGGATATTCCTGATCGCCGAACACCGGCATCGGCAATTCCGCGGCCTCACCGAGCACCTCGATGCCGGTAATGAAGACCTCGACGGTGCCGGTCGGCAATTCGGGATTGTCGGTTCCCTCGGGACGGCGGCGCACCTTGCCGTCGATCTTCACCACCCATTCCGCACGAAGGGTTTCCGCCAGCTTGAACGCGGGTGAGTCCGGATCGGCAACGCATTGGGTCATGCCATAATGATCGCGCAGATCGATGAACAGCACGCCGCCATGATCGCGGATGCGGTGACACCAGCCGGACAGGCGGACGTTCTCGTCAATGTGGGTGTCGCGGATCGCGCCGCAGGTGTGGGACCGGTAGCGATGCATGGAAATCCTGAAAAACGGCGCTCGATTGCGGAATCAAGGGGATGTCGCGCTAGTGATCCGGTTCTGACATTCGTGAGGACCCGTTGCAGGCACTTTCACGAATGTCGGAACCAAAGGACCACTAGAATCCGGGGTTTCTGGTGTCCCGTCGTACCCGACGTTTGCTCACAACGTGCGGCGAAATAAAGCAAACGTCGGGTACGGGACACCAGCGCGCGGGCAGGGTTTAGCCGAGCCGGGCCCGTGCGGCAACCGACTGAAACCGCCGAAGGAGTTCTCGGCGCTGCATAGCGGCATGAAAAAGCTGGGTCAAAACAAGGCACTCACGGTAAAGCGGGGCGACAAGGACAAAAAGAAGGGATATGGAGCGTCCCCATGGACCTGATTACCACGACCGAGCAGCTTGCCGCCGTCTGCCACCGCCTCGCCAGCCACCCTTTCATCACGGTGGACACCGAATTCCTGCGCGAAACCACATATTACCCCCTGCTCTGCGTCGTGCAGATGGCAAGCACGGACGAGGCCGTGGTGGTGGATACCCTCGCCGAGGGCATCGATCTCACCCCGTTTTTCGTCTTGATGCAGAATGAAAAGGTGCTGAAAGTCTTCCATGCCGCGCGGCAGGACATCGAAATCATCTGGAATATGTCGG
>DASWQB010000029.1:0-1501 GCA_036398335.1 Afipia sp.
ACTGAGATGGTTGCCGTTGCGGGCCGGCGCCGCATTCGCAAGGCTTTGGCCCCCGGCCTGGTCGCCTTCCGCCGACCAGGCGTTCAGAGCATAGAGCGTGTGCGCGGGCGGCAGGGTCGCATCCGGGTAGAAAATGGTGACCGCTAGCCTTGCCAACGGCGGCACGGCCCAGTCGGCCGCATCGCTCAAAAGCGGCGCGCCGGGTGGAATGACCGCAGCAGGCGCGCCGGAAAAGGTCAGTTCATGGTCGCTGCCGGAGATAATCGCGCCATCCTCCGCCGCCAGGGCAACATGCACCTTTCCTATGCGCAGCGGCTGGTCGGAAAACTCATTGCTGAGACGAACGCGAATTGCGCGGGCGGCTCCGCTCAGACGTATGACTTCGCGCACGGTGGTGCCAGCCGCATAGAGCTGCATCGGCGCATAGCCGGGTGGCACACTGCGTGGGCGGCCATCGCGGCCCGTGGTGAGCGTCGGCGGCGACAGATTATAGGCCGTGGGGGCATGACCGAATGCGCCCTGCCACGCCACTTCAGCCGCACCGGCCCCGTGCGAAGCCAGCATCAGGGCCGTGACAACCGCCAGGCAGCGGACTGAGATATTGGCGCCGCTCACGAATGCCTCCGAGTCATGTGCCAGATTCTCACAAGTCCCGCGCGACGCGCGACACCGGCTTCGCGTCATCTCTCAGTATGTGAAAGCATGCGCGACCGAATAAAACATCACGCATATCGTCATCATATTTGAGTGGAAAACCCGTGCAAATGACCGATGGCGATGTATCATATTCTGAGACCTCGCATGAACCGGCTTGCATGTTCGAATTCACACCGGAAATACATTTCCGAACGTCATGACAACAAAAAAACAGCCCCGCATCGCGCCTCCGAAAGGGGCAAAAAAGACCGCGACCAAGAGTTGGTCGGGAAGCCAGACGCTTGTGCGGGGCCTTGATGTGCTGGAGGCGATCTCGTCCGGGGTGACCACCCTTGCCGATCTCGCCGCCACCGTGGAATTGAACCGCAGCACCGCGCACCGGCTTGCCGCAACCCTGGTGGAAAGGCGATACCTCACATTTGCCGCCAGAGCCGGCTATGGCCTCGGCGCAAAATCTTTGGAACTTGGCTACCGCGCCAAGGCCCAATTGAGCATTCCACGCGTGGCGCGCGAACATCTGGAAAGGTTGGCCGCGAAAAGCGGCGATACGGTTCACCTGGGCGTCATTGATGAAACCCGCGTCCTGTATCTGGACAAGATTCCCGGCTCCCGCAGGGTCGAAATCAGTTCGCGCGTCGGCGAGCGTCAGCCCGTACGATCCACGGGGCTGGGCAAGGCGCTTCTGCTTGACGAAGATGACGCGAGCCTGCGCGAATTCTACCGCTGCGAGAATGACGGCGGGCAACCATACCAGGTGTCGGAAACTGCCTGGATGCGCCGGATGCGCGATTATGCCAGGGACGGCTACGCGTTCGACATGGAGGAAAATGAAGACCGCATTCGC
>DASWQB010000030.1:0-10487 GCA_036398335.1 Afipia sp.
TGCCGGAGGCTGGGATGCCGTCCCGCTGGTGCTGGCTTTCCTTACAACAACTTAAGGTTTCAAAGACCTTGGAAGGACCACCAGTGAATTGCCGGAAGGAAATTGGTAACCATATAAGTCCAACAATGGCCTCCGAATTGAGTAGGTCGATCCACCTGTTTTGAGGGGTGGACGTCAAGATGACCCCTTGTGCCGGGGCTCTGGATGGTCAACATGTGGCCCGTTCGTGCGGTGCACCAAAAGCGCCCGCGAGGAGTCTTCAATGATTGGTCTAGTTCTGGTGACCCACGGGCGTCTTGCCGACGAATTCAAGGCAGCGCTTGAACATGTCATGGGTCCGCAAAAGCAAATCGAGTCCATCACCATCGGTGCGGAAGACGATGCTGATTTGTGCCGCAGCGATATCATCGAGGCGGTGAAGCGCGTGGATAGCGGCGACGGCGTCGCCATCCTCACCGATATGTTCGGTGGGACGCCCTCCAACCTCGCGATCTCGTGCATGAGCCGTCCGAAGGTCGAGGTTTTGGCCGGCATCAATCTGCCGATGCTGGTGAAGCTCGCCAAGGTGCGCGACGACCGGCCGCTGCCGGACGCCATTGCCGCCGCACAGGAGGCGGGGCGTAAATACGTCACCATTGCCAGCCGCGTGCTTGCAGGCAAATGACACAGGCGTCGGACGATGAAGCGTCTTCGGCCGGCGTTCTCGTCCGCGAACTTCCCATTCTCAATAAACGCGGTCTGCATGCTCGCGCGTCGGCGAAATTCGTGCAGACCGTCGAGCGCTTCGACGCTGAAGTGACAGTGACGCGCAACGGCGAAAGCGTGGGCGGCACCTCGATCATGGGGTTGATGATGCTGTCCGCCGGCATCGGGACCTCGGTGACCGTTTCGGCAAAGGGGCGCGACGCACAAGCCGCGCTGGATGCGATCACCGAACTTCTCGCCAGCAAGTTCGGCGAGGAAGACTGATTGCCGGCCGCCCTCCCCGAAACGCCATCGCCATCACCATCGTCATGACCGCTTCAACGACCGCCGCTGGAACAACGCCCCCGCCGCAAGGCCGCCTTGCAGGCGCCTCGCGCGTTGCGAGCGATTTTGTCGAAGCCAATCCTGCGAGCGGCTTTGCCATTTTCGCGCTGTTTCATTTCGCGCTGTGGACGATCCTGCCGACCGTCCTTTATCCAAACCTGCCGCTCGATCTGATCGAGGCCATGACTTACGGGCGCGAATGGCAGATCGGTCACGACAAACTGCCGCCTTTGCCCTGGTGGATTGTGGAAATCCTTTATCGGATCTTCCACGCCGACATCGCCTATTACGCCTTCGCCCAAATTACCGTGCTGACGGCCTTCGCTCTGGTATTTCGCCTCGCGCTGCCGATGGTGGGCGCGCTGGGGGCGCTCGCATCGGTGATGATTGTCGATGGCTTGCATTACTTCACATCGACCTCCGTGAAGTTCAATCACGACGTGATTCAGTTGCCGTTCTGGGCGCTGGCCGGTGTCGCCTATTATTATGCCCTGCGAACAGGCCGCATCGTTCACTGGATACTGCTCGGCTTCGCGCTCGGCATGGCCCTCTGGGCCAAGTATTTCGTCGTGATCCTGGCGTTTCCGCTCGCGCTGTTTCTTCTGATCGACCGCGATGCGCGCCCGGCGCTACGCACTCCCGGCCCGTATATCGCGGCGGCGGCCGCGCTGATTGTCGCCTCTCCGCATCTCGTGTGGCTGGTGCAGAACGATTTCCTGCCCATTCACTATGTCGAAACGCGGGCGATTCCGCCGCAAGGTTTTCTCGATCACATCACACGGCCGCTGTTATTCGCCTTCGGCCAGTTCGGCTGGGCAATCCCCTCTCTTGCGATCGCCGCGAGCCTGTACTGGCGAAGGACAGACAAGATCGAACCTTACGGCGTCGATGCCTTCAGCCGCCGCATCGTCACACTTTTGACCTTCGGGCCGATGGTCACGCTCTTGATCGCCGCCGCCATCACCGGCGGCAAGCTGATCGGCATGTGGGGCTATCCGTTCTGGCTGTTTCTCGGGCTGTGGCTGGTGTTGCGCGCGGAAAAAATTTCCGAACGCGAACGCTTCACCAAACTCGGCCGGGTCTGGCTGATCGTCACCGCCTGTTATGCCATCGCCTTCACGATCGACATGGCCGTGATCCCGCGGCTCAAGGACTCCCCGCGGACCGAGCTTTTTCCGGGCAATGTCGTCGCCCAGGAACTGGCAGCACGTTTTCGAAGCGAGACCGGCGAGCCGGTACGCTACGTGATCGGGACCATGTATGATGGCGGCAACATCAGCCACTACGCCGCCGAGCAGCCGCGCACCATCATCGACGGCACCTACACACGTTCACCATGGATCGACCCCGTTGACGTGAAACGGCATGGTGCGCTGGTCATCTGGCTGACGGGCGATCCGGCGCATGTTCCCGACATGCTCCGACCCTTGGCGGACGACGCGGAGCCGCGCCCGGCGCTTATCGTGCCGCGCCGCATAGGTAAGGGAGACGCGGTTGTCGGTTGGGCCATTGTCAAACCGCAACCCTGACGTCGCGCGAATCACACCATTGCAGCCGCTTGCCTTCCCTGAGCCGTGAAAGCGATTGATTTCCAGCATTTTCTTGAAGATGCAGCCAATTCCGCTTTGCCGGTAAATGCCCAAGATGCTATCCCGCGCCCATGACACCCAGTGCCGCCGATTTGACGTTCCTGGAATCGCCGCTGCCAACTCCTGACAGGAACGTCAAATCGAAAGCGGCACAGGAAGTTATGGAGTTAATTGTGCCCCTTTCCTTCCGAAGTTCGTTTCAAAGGTTGCCGTAAATGTCAGACGAACTTCGGAAGGGGGGCGCGATGCCGATTTCCAACATCCGCAATTTCTCCATCGTCGCCCATATCGACCATGGCAAATCCACGCTGGCCGACCGCCTGATCCAGATGACGGGCGGGCTGGAAGCGCGCGAGATGAAGGAACAGGTGCTCGATTCGATGGACATCGAGCGCGAACGCGGCATCACCATCAAGGCGCAAACCGTTAGCCTCAACTACAAGGCCAAGGACGGCAAGATCTACATCTTCAACCTGATGGACACGCCCGGCCACGTCGACTTCGCCTATGAGGTGTCGCGCTCGCTCGCCGCGTGCGAAGGCTCATTGCTGGTGGTGGATGCCTCGCAAGGCGTCGAAGCGCAGACGCTGGCCAACGTCTACCACGCGCTCGATGCGGGCCACGAGATCGTCCCTGTTCTGAACAAGGTCGATCTTCCCGCCGCCGAACCCGAACAGGTCAAGCAGCAGATCGAGGACGTGATCGGCATCGACGCCTCGGACGCTGTGATGATCTCGGCGAAAACAGGACTTGGCGTGCCCGACGTGCTGGAAGCCATCGTCACGCGCCTGCCGCCGCCGAAAGGCGATCGCGAGGCGACTCTCAAGGCGCTCCTGGTCGATAGCTGGTACGACGTCTATCTCGGCGTCGTGGTGCTTGTCCGCGTCGTCGATGGCGTGATGAGAAGGAATTCGCGTATCCGCATGATGGGCACCAATGCGGCCTATGATGTCGAGCGCGTCGGATTTTTCACGCCCAAGATGACGCAGGTGGACGAACTCGGCCCCGGCGAGATCGGTTTCATCACCGCCGCGATCAAGGAGGTCGCCGACACACGCGTCGGCGACACCATCACGGACGACCGCCATCCCGTCACCGACATGCTGCCGGGCTTCAAGCCGGCGATCCCGGTTGTGTTCTGCGGCCTGTTTCCGGTCGATGCCGACGATTTCGAGACGCTGCGCGCGGCGATGGGCAAACTGAGGCTCAACGATGCGAGTTTCTCCTTCGAAATGGAAACCTCGGCCGCACTCGGTTTCGGCTTCCGCTGCGGCTTCCTCGGCCTGCTGCATCTGGAAATCATTCAGGAACGATTGAGCCGCGAGTTCAACCTCAACCTGATCGCGACCGCGCCATCGGTGATCTACAAGATGCATTTGACCGACGGCAGCGAGATCGAGATTCACAATCCGATCGACATGCCGGACGTCGTGAAGATCGCCGAAATCCATGAACCATGGATCGAAGCCACCATTCTCACCCCCGATGAATATCTCGGCAGCGTGCTGAAGCTGTGTCAGGAGCGGCGCGGCATTCAGAAAGAGCTGACTTATGTCGGCGCCCGCGCGATGGCGAAGTACGAATTGCCGCTCAATGAAGTGGTGTTCGATTTCTATGACCGCCTCAAGTCCGTGTCGAAGGGCTACGCCTCATTCGATTATCATCTGACCGACTACAAGGCCGCCGATCTGGTGAAAATGCAGATTCTGGTCAACAACGAGCCGGTCGACGCGCTGTCGATGCTGGTCCACCGCACCCGTGCCGAAGGGCGCGGCCGCGCCATGGTCGAGAAGATGAAGGAACTGATTCCGCCTCACATGTTCCAGATCCCGATTCAGGCAGCGATCGGCGGCAAGGTCATTGCCCGCGAGACGGTCCGCGCGCTGCGCAAGGACGTCACCGCGAAATGCTATGGCGGCGATATCACCCGCAAGCGCAAGCTTCTGGAAAAGCAGAAGGAAGGCAAAAAGAAAATGCGGCAGTTCGGCAAGGTCGACATCCCGCAGGAAGCCTTCATCGCCGCGCTGAAAGTGGATAGCTGAGCTTCTTTGTCCGCCCCGGCTTGACTTCAACTCCCCACGCGCCAAGGTTGCGGCACTGCACCCGCAACAATGGAGCCTCGTGTGCCCTATAAATTCGAAATCTACAAAGACAAAGCCCAAGAATTCCGCTTTCGCTTCCGCGCCCCTAACGGCGAGAAGATGTTCGCCTCGGAAGGCTATGCGAGCAAAGTCTCCGCCAAGAGCACGATCAAGTCGATCATCAAGCATGTCGCCGCTGCGGAGCTGGACGATCTGACCAAGGCCGCGCCAAAAAGCGCCGCCCCTAAGAAGGCGAAGAAAGCCAAGAAGAAAAAAGCCAAAGCCTGATGATGGCTGTGATCCGCGGCATCGCGCCGCGATCCGATCGGGCACGGGCGTGGCCTTCAGGCCGCGTCCACCTGGTGACCGCCTGCGGCATGCTGGGCTTGCAGAAGCTGCACGATCTCGTTGTTGGGGCGTGCCTTGCTGAACAGGAAGCCCTGCCCTTCATGGCAACCCTCAAGGCGCAGGCAACCTAGCTCGGCTTCGGTCTCGACACCCTCGGCGGTGATCGTGACGCCCAGCCCTACGCCGAGGCTGATGATCGAACGCACGATGGCCTGGGCATCGGAATTGGACGCCAGCCCGCGCACGAACGACTGATAGATCTTGATCTTGTCGAATGGGAAGCTGCGCAGATAGCTCAGCGACGAATAGCCGGTGCCGAAATCGTCCATCGAGATGCGCACGCCGAGCGCGCGCAGCGCATGCAGCGTCGCCAGCACATCATCGCTTTTTTCCAGCAACAGGCTTTCGGTGATCTCAAGCTCAAGCCGCTTGGGCGGCAGCCCGGACTGCCTGAGCGCATCCATCACGATGGACAACAGATTGCCGGCGCGAAATTGCAGCGTCGACAGGTTGACCGCCACCCGCACCGGCTCCGGCCAGCTCGCCGCATCCAGGCACGCGCGGCGCAGTATCAGATTGCCGAGCGTGCCGATCAGGCCGGTTTCCTCGGCGACCGGGATGAACTCACCAGGTGGGATCATGCCACGCTGCGGGTGCGGCCATCGCGCCAGCGCCTCGACACCGGTGATTCGTCCAGTCTTCAGATCGATCAGCGGCTGATAATGCGGTTGCAGAATTTTGCTTTCGATGGCCTCGCGCAGATCGATTTCGATACGGCGGCGATTTTGAGCGCGCGCATCCATGCCCGCCTCGAAGAAACTGAAAGTGCCGCGGCATTCGCGCTTGGTGCGTGACAACGCCATGTCGGCATTCTTCAGGAGACGTTCCGCGTCATCGCCGTCGCCGGGCGACATCGCGATACCGATGCTGGCGCCGCTGACCACGGTATGGCCTTCGAACAGATAAGGCTCGCCCAGCGCGCCGAGCAGGCGCTTGGCCAGCAGCGCGGCATCCTCGGGACGCGTGCAGCCAGCCTGCACCACGGCAAATTCGTCCGAACCGAGACGGGCGATGGCGTCTTCCTCACGCAGTGTCGAGCGCAGGCGCCGCGCCACGGCGTTGAGCAGCTTGTCGCCCATCGCGTGACCCAGCGTATCGTTGATGCTCTTGAAACTGTCGAGGTCGATGAACAGCACGGCAAGCTTGTCGCCGCTGCGCCGCGTGTGGGCCAGCAATTCGTCGAGACGCTGGCGGAGCAAAATGCGGTTCGGCAATCCGGTCAGCCCGTCGTGCTGGGCAA
Organism: Afipia sp.; assembly: GCA_036398335.1. Classification (GTDB taxonomy): domain Bacteria; phylum Pseudomonadota; class Alphaproteobacteria; order Rhizobiales; family Xanthobacteraceae; genus Afipia. Next base: position 6,348 of record DASWQB010000030.1, read on the forward strand.
CGAAGGCCAGACGGGTCTCGGCACGCTTGCGCTCGGTAATATCCATCAGCGCCAGCAGCACCGCCGGTCGCTCCTCGAACACCAGATGGCGCGAATAGATCGCAACATCGATCAGCGAACCGTCCGCCTTGATGTGCTTCCAGGTCCGCGCGTTGCGCTCGTCGAGGGAGCGCTCGTCTGCCCACGGCGCGACCGGCTCGAACGCCTGGATGTCGCGGATCGACAGTTTCTCGAACTCCATCCTTGAATAGCCGTAATGCGCCAGCGCTGCGTCATTGACACCGATGATGCGCTCGTCGTCCTGCGAACACACGATCATCGGCACCGGATTGCTGTCGAACAGCAGACGGAACGAAGCCTCGCGATTCTTGAGGTCGGTGATATCGACGCGCAGGCCGATCACGCCGCCGTTCTGGGTCAGGCGTTCCTCGATAAGGATACAGCGGCCATCGGCCAAAACTTGCTCATGCGCCTCGCCGGGCTGATGAAGTTTGGCGAGCCGCTCGGCGATCCATTCTTCTTCGTGTCCCAAAGCTTCGGGGTAATCGCCGCGCTCCACGCCAATCCGCAGCGTGTCCTTCAGACGCGCGCCCGGCTGAAACAGATCCGCGCTGGTGTTGTAAATTTCGGAATATTTCTTGTTCCACAGAATGTAGCGGCCGTCGGGATCGAGAAATACGATGCCTTGCGGAAGAATATCGATCGCCTCGCGCAGCCGGTCATGCGCCTTTTGCGCCTCGGCGATGGCCGCATCCGCCTCCGCTCGGCTGCGAGCAAGCTCGCTGATCTCGGACGCGGACCTGCGGCCCTGCAATCCCGGTTTCAGGGTTGCCTTGGCCAGGCGTTTGCCCGCTTTCCGATACGTTGCGAGTTTGCGTTTTGTTTTTGGCCGAGGCTTCGGCATGTTCTGAAAGCCACCCTGATACGAGCGTTCTGCGACGGTACTTTTGAACCAAGTGTCTGAAAAAACGGTATCCTGCGAAGGGCATAGCAAGCGCGGGCCTATGGGAGCGCCTTCGAGATTGCACACTTATCCGGCGATATCGCCGACCAATCGCCGCTTTGCGATGCGCTGGGCGCATGTGGTTTTCGTCAAACAGACGGTATTCCCTGCGCAACCGCGATTTCCTGCGCGAATGTCCTAACGCGCAATGCCGCCTGCGCGCCCAGTCAGCAACCCGCACCAATTTGCGGCAAAAGCCAGCATGGTAAATGCTGAGTTAAAATTACGTTCGCCTGCAACCCAAATGCCCATCAGAAGCACGGGCCACGCGGGGGGAGAGCGCACCGAACCCGACACCATGCTGTCACAAACGACATTTTGAACGGCAAAAGCTGCAAACCCGCACCGCAAATTTGCGCTGGCCTCAAATGACTGGGTTATATTTTGCGCATGAGCGAAGCACGCCTGATTCTCCGTTCGATGCGCGCGTTGGTGATCGCAACGCTGCTCGTTATCCCTTTGCTGCCCATGAACGGCGCGCGCGCGCAGGACAAAGGCACGCTCGATGCCAAACCGCTGCCGCCGCTTGCCAACCCGAGCGATCTCAATAACGCGGCGAGAGACGTGTTCGGGCGCAAACTGACGCCGATACAAATGCCGCCGCAGGTCATCGGATTTTACGCCAAAGGTTGCATCGCCGGTGCGCAGCCGCTGCCGATCAACGGCGCGACCTGGCAGGTGATGCGCCTTTCTCGAAATCGCAACTGGGGCCACCCCGAATTGATCGCGCTGCTGGAGCGTGTTTCGGTGAAGGCGCAGAAGGGTGGCTGGCCGGGCCTTCTTGTCGGCGACATGTCGCAGCCGCGGGGCGGTCCGATGCTGACGGGTCACGCCAGTCATCAGGTCGGGCTGGACGCAGATATCTGGCTGACGCCGATGCCGAACTATCTTTTGTCGCGTAACGAGCGTGAGGAAATGTCGGCGGTGATGATGGTGCGGCCGGACAGGCTCGACACCGATCCGAAGGTATGGACGCCGAAACATCTTGTGGTTATACGCGCCGCCGCGCAGGAGCCGCAGGTGGAGCGCATCTTCGTCAATGCCGCGATCAAGAAGGCGCTGTGCCGCGAGGCCACGGGCGACCGCAGCTGGCTGTCGAAGGTGCGTCCGATGTACGGTCACGATTATCATTTCCATGTCCGCATCAAATGCCCGGCGGGCAGCACCAGTTGCGAAGCCCAGCCGCCGCCGACGGAGGGCGAAGGCTGCAGCGCCGGCGATTTCGCCTACTGGTTCAGCGATGCCGTGCTGCATCCCAAGCCGCCCGTGACCCCGCCGAAACCGAAACAGCCCATCACCATGGCGCAAATGCCGGACGGATGCCGTCAGATCGCGCTTGCGCCATAATTGTTTTCTGTCACCGGTGAAGCGCAGCGCGGCAACTCGTGCAACATGGTTTGAAATCCCTTTTCGGCCTGCTATCATCAGCAATGAACACCTTGAGCCTTGCCGCCTGCAGGAACACGCGTTCCTGTATTTTCAATCCGACTTCCAATCATCAATCGGGACACGCATAGACGTGTTCACACTCCGGAGGACATCATGCGGATCAGCGCACGCAACCAGATCAACGGCAAAATTGTCGAAGTCACCAAGGGCGCGACAACGTCGCACGTCCGTGTCGATATCGGCGGCGGCCAGATCGTCACGGCTTCGATCACCAACGAAGCCGTCGCGGATCTTGGTTTAAAGGCCGGCGGGGCCGCGATCATCGTCATCAAGGCTTCCGACGTCATGATCGCAGTGGACTGACCATGCGCAAGCTTCTCGGTGCGGCGTTTCTGATCCTTGGCGTCTCGGCGGCATTTGCCGAAGAACCCGTCGGCTGCGACAAATTCAAATGGCCGGTGGATCTGCAGCGCGCGGCCTTGTCCACCGCTAAACAGCAGCCGGTTGCCAGCGGCGGCGTTGTCACCACGGTGGCTGCGGAGGCCATCTCGCTGAAACCGCTTGCCGGCGCCGGACTGCCCATGCCGCCCGAACGCAAGCAGAAAGACGGCACTTTCGCTGGTTTCGTGACAGTCCAGAATCTTGAAGCCGGCCTCTACACGATCAGCGTGTCCGACTACGCCTGGATCGACGTCCTGCAGAACGGAAATTACGTCAAGCCGAAGGATTTCAGCGGCGTGACGGGTTGCGACGGTTTGCGTAAATCCATGAAATTCGAGCTGGGGACCGCGCCGACAACCGTTCAGATCAGCGGCGTCGAGAAGAACACCATCAATCTGGTTATTCTGCCTGCGGCGAATTAGCCGCAGAGGGGTTTTACCCCTTCCCCACCCCTGATATGGTCCCACCACACGATAGCCCGCTGGCCGTAAGCCCGCCGGGACTTTTGGAACGGCGCTTCCGATTATCGTCACCGATGATCTCATCCAATCCGCGCGATTTTCGCAGCGGATCGATAAGGAGCGCCCCATGAAATTCCCGACCGCCACGTTTTTGACCCGTTCTTTGATCGCGGCTGCCTTTGCGTGCGCGCCGCTGGCCTCGCCTCTCCTTGCGCAGGAAGGCAAAATGGCCGCGCCCGCCGCGACCACCGAAAAAACCCTCACTGCCTTCGCTGCGGCTTCGATGAAGAACGCGCTCGACGACATCAACACGGCCTTTACCGCGAAATCAGGCACCAAGGTCGTGGCCAGCTATGCCGCCAGTTCCGCGCTCGCAAAACAGCTTGAGCAGGGCGCGCCGGCGGATGTCTTTATTTCCGCCGATACCGACTGGATGAAATATAGCATCGAGAAGAAGACCATCAACGAATCCACCAAAGTCGATCTGCTCGGCAACAGCATCGTGCTGATCGCGCCGAAGGATTCCAAGATCGACAAGGTCGACATCAAGCAGGGTTTCGACCTTGCCAAGCTCGCCGGTGATGGCCGCATCGCCACCGGCGATGTCGCAGCCGTACCGGTCGGCAAATACGCCAAGGCCGCGCTGGAAAAGCTCGGCGCATGGAAGGATGCCGAGCCGAAATTCGCGATGGCGGAAAGCGTGCGCGCGGCGCTCAATCTGGTATCGCGCGGCGAGGCTGTTCTCGGCATCGTTTACGCGACCGACGCGAAGGTCGAGCCCGGCGTGAAAATCGTCGGCACATTCCCCGCCGACTCGCATCCGGCGATCGTCTATCCGGTCGCGGC
>DASWQB010000031.1:0-44806 GCA_036398335.1 Afipia sp.
AGCGCTCTCTTCCGCAACGACGCCGGAGAGTGGCCCGCCGTGAAGGATTTTTGTGCGTGGCTACTGGATGCAGGACAACAGACCGAGCAGGCGACCAAAGCCCTCGCCGAGTCCCTGGACTGGAAATTCTGATATCGCAGAGCAGCAATGGCTCGGTGAGAGAAACTCACGCCAAGTCAGCATTACTCGTTTGCGGAGACCTGTGTGGCGCCGATAAAAAATCGGCAGGGTTCAACGCCAGACATAGGTAGCGCAATGACAAAACTTTCAGTCGCAATTATCGGCGCAGGCATGGGCGGATTGGCAACGGCTGCCGCGCTTAGACGCGCGGGCATCGACTTCAACGTTTACGAGCAGGCTCCCAAGTTCACGCGTCTCGGCGCGGGCATTCAGATCGGATGCAACGCGATGAAAGTGATGCGCGAGTTTGGTCTTGAGCAACGGCTCCGGTCCGATGCGTTTTATCCCCGTTCGTGGAACAACAAGGACTATAACACGGGCGAAGTGCGCTTCGACATGATCTTCGGCGAGGCCGCCGAAAAGCGATACGGTGCCCCCTATCTGCTCGGTCATCGCGGCGATCTTCACGCCGCACTCGCCAGCGCTGTGCCGGATGAATTCATTCACCTCGACCATCGCCTGACAGGCATCGAACAGCAAAAAGGCGGCAGCGTGAAGCTCGCCTTTGCCAACGGCAAGACCGTCGTGGCAGATGCGGTCGTTTCCTCCGATGGCGTCCACTCCTTCGTCAAGGAACAGCTATTCGGAAAGGACAAGCCGAATTTTACCGGTCGTATCGCCTACCGCACGGTTTTTCCTGCCTCCCTCCTGAACGGCTACGAGATCGACGATTGCACCAAATGGTGGGGGCCGGATCGCCACATCGTCATTTATTTTGTGAAGCCGGACCGCAGCGAAGTTTACTTCGTGACGAGTCAGCCGGAACCGGGTTTCAACATCGAATCCTGGTCCACCATGGGCAATGTCGATGACTTGCGAAAGGCGTTCGCGGATTTCCATCCTCAGGTTCGCCACGTGTTGGCCTCCTGCCCTTCTGTTCACAAATGGGCGCTGGTCGACCGCGATCCATTGCCGCAATGGAGCAAGGGCAACATCACGCTGATCGGTGACGCCTGCCATCCGATGACGCCCTACATGGCACAGGGCGCAGCAATGGCCATCGAGGATGCCGCCGTGCTGTCCCGCTGCCTGAAGAATGTCGACCGCGATGGCGTGCCTGAGGCTTTTCGTCGCTTCGAAGCCTCGCGAAAGCCGCGCACGTCACGCGTTCAGTTGAGCTCACGCACGAATACGTGGCTAAAGAATCCGACGGACCCGGATTGGGTCTATGGATATGACGCATGGAACGAACCACTGGCCGAGTTGGAAGTGGCCTGACACCGGTCCTAATCTGAGGAGATTGTTCATGAGCGAGGAAAAGCCGCGAGGCGAGAAGTTCGAACGCGGCCTTGCTACACGGCGCGCGGTGCTGGGTGACACTTACGTGGATCGTTCACTCGGCGCCGCCGACGACTTCAATTGGGCGCTTCAGAAGCTGACAACCGAGTATTGCTGGGACGAGATCTGGAATCGGCCCGGCCTCGATCGCCGTAGCCGTAGCCTGCTCAATCTTGGCATGATAGACGCGCTCAACCGCCCGCACGAACTCAAAATTCATATTCGCGGCGCGTTGAACAACGGAATCACCAAGGCTGAACTGCGTGAGGTGTTCCTGCAGATCGCGGTCTACTGTGGCATGCCCGCCGGCATCGACAGCTTCCGCATTGCAAAGGAAGTGTTTGCGGAGATGGGAATCCAGTGAGCGACACATCTGTTATCGATCTTGGAGAGTGGCCGCACTTCAGACGGCATCCTGTACGAACGAAAACCGGCACGCTCAATGTCCGCGTTCATGGCGACAAGAGTGCGCCAGCCGTGCTGCTCAATCACTCGATCCTCACTAGTAGCGCAATCTGGTCGCGGCAAGCCGGGCTTTTGGCGAAACAAGGATACTTCGTGCTTTGTCTGGACGGCCGCGGTCACGGCCATTCGTCCGCGCCTGCTTACCCCTATTCGATGAACGATCTGGTCGATGACAACATCGGCGTCCTCGATCATTTCGGAATTGCACAGGTCCACTTCGTGGGCGTATCGCTCGGGGGCATGACTGGCCTTGGTCTCGGCGCGCAGCATTCCGAAAGAGTTGCAAGTCTGATGATCTGTGCGGCGCGTGCCGATGCACCCGAAGCCTTTGCGGCTGCCTGGGACCCGCGCATTGCCCTGGTGCAGGAAAAGGGAATCTCGGCATTGGCCCGCGCCACCGCCGAGCGCTGGTTTGGTGCGGACTTCCTCAATTCGAACCCTGTCATTGCCGATCGTTTGCTTGCCTGCATTGATGAAACAGCCGTGGATGGTTTCATCGGGTGTGCCCGCGCCATTCAAGGATTGAATTATATCGCAGCTGTACCGCATATCACGGCAAAAACCTCGCTTGTTATCGGATCGCACGATGAACTGCTGCTCTCCCCCATGCGCGATCTCGCCAAAATATTGCCGGGAGCGACTTTCGTCGAGATTGAAGGTGCCGGACATCTTCCGCAGATCGACCGGCCAGCGGAATTCGACAAAGTTCTCACCGATCATTTGTCCCGTGCTTCAGCCGGCAACGTCGGAGTATAGACAAGTGCGGTTCGCATGACGCAGACCGCAGAGATCGCTTTCCGCAATCGCGAAACCACTCTGCTCTCGCTGGTCTCAACAGCGCACTTTGTCAGCCACGTCCATATCATGACGCTGCCGGCACTGATGCCGCTGCTGGCTGGCTATTTTGGTGTGAGCTTCCTTCAAATTGGAGCCGCGCTGACGATCTTCAACATCGTGTCCTTGGTTGTGCAAGCCCCCATGGGCTTTCTGGTGGACCGGATGGGCGCCTGGAAACTCCTGATCCTTGCGCTCCTGCTTGGCTGCCTGAGCTTTGGATCGCTTGCCGTGACCGCGAATTATAACTGGCTCCTGATCGCGATGGCACTCGCGGGCATTGCGAACGGCGTCTATCACCCCGCCGATTACGCACTGCTGTCTTTCGCAATCCGTCACGAACGCATCGCACGCGCTTTTTCCATTCACACCTTCGCCGGCTTTCTCGGAAACGCGGCGGCACCTCCGATTTTGCTGACAACCGGCCAATTCTTCGGCGCAGGTCCAGCATTCGCGGTCGCCGGGTTACTGAGCGGACTGGTCGCGCTGTCCCTGACGTTTTCAAACTCGCCGCACAGCCAAAAAAGAACTGATCCGCCCCAACCGGCATCTTCCGAGAGCGGGCGACAAATATTCTCTCCGGCTGTCTTCATGCTGACATTGCTGTTCGTGCTGCTCAATCTGAGCGCGAGCGGCATTCAGGCGTTTGCCGTAACGGCGCTGGTGAGTTCCTATAATGTCGACCTTCCATCAGCCAATCTGGTCCTCACGGCATTTCTGCTCGCCAGCGCCTTCGGGGTCCTTGCGGGCGGTATCCTTGCCGAGCGGACGCATAATCACGGCCTCGTTTCTTCCGCCGCCATGGCTATTTCGGGCGCGATCCTTGCCGCCCTCACCTTCATGATCCCTGGCCGGACAGGACTATTTCTGGCGATGACGGTCGTCGGCCTTCTGTCCGGAATGATTACGCCGTCTCGCGATATGCTGGTCAAAGCCGCCGCACCGCGCGGGGCCGAAGGGCGTGTCTTTGGAATCGTATCCACGGGTTTCAATATCGGCGGCGCGATCAGTCCGGTCCTGTTCGGCTGGCTGGTCGATCACGGCAAAAACCAGGGTGTTTTTGGGGCAACCGCAATCTTCATGATCCTGACCGCATCGCTGACCATCGGCAGAACGTCGAAAAGACCGCAAGTACGCCAACCGGAATAAGACGTGCCATAATAGCCTTCCGCATAGTGCCATTTATGATGGCTTGTTCGTTCGCTGGAAGTTGATCACTTCTGTCTTCAGAAGTTTCCTGTAACAAGTACCTGCACTTCCTTGAAGATGAGAGACGCGGCGATGATTGAACTGCGGCAATTCCGACAATTTATAGCCGTAGCTGAGGAGCTCAGTTTTCGGCGCGCGGCCGAAAGGCTCAACATGGCCCAGCCTCCTCTCACGGCCACGATCCAGAGAATAGAAGACGAGGTTGGGACGATCCTTATCGAACGGACCAACCGGATTACACGGTTGACCGAAGCGGGCCTGGTCTTTCTGGAGGAAGCACGACGCACGGTAAATCAGGCAGAGCACGCCATGCTCGCGGCCAGACAAGCCGGTGCAGGACTCACAGGAACACTTAAAATAGCATTCGTAGCCAGCGCCGCGCGCGAAATTCTTCCGGCTATCCTGCTGCGTTTTCGGGAGCACTATCCAGATGTGACGCTCGATCTGCAGGAAGCCATGACTGCAAGTCAGATCGCCTTGCTCCAGAAGAACAGCATCGATCTTGGATTTGTCATCCCGCCGCTTCAGAATGCGGAACGATTGCATTGGGAGATTGTCGCGCGAAACCGATTGGTCGCCGCCGTTCCCGAAGCGCACCGGCTGGCTCAACAAGAGGAAATCGCGCTGACCGACATGGCCAACGAACCTTGGATCTCCTTCTCGGCAAGACAAGGACCGGGCCTTCACCGGATCATCAATGCGGCGTGCGCGCAGGCAGGGTTTACGCTGAAGATCAGTCAGGAAGCGCCGCAGATGGACACCATCGCCAGCCTTGTGGCGGGGGGAATGGGCGTGGCGCTGGTGTCGCGCGTTCTCGCCAAGGGTGGACGCCAGGGTGTTGCATTTCGCGAATTGACCGGCGTCGGAACGCCGGTCGAATTCGAGATTGCCGTCGCCTATGTGGAATCATCGCCTCTCGTCGAAGCCTTCGTGGCCGCGGCACGCATGCAAAGCAATCTCCTCACGCCTTAAGCCGCGCGTCTGAGATGGCTCACCGTCCAGATCAGCGCGATCGAGATCAGCAGCAACACGGTGACGTAAAACAACCCCGCCGAAAAGCTGCCTGTCATATCCTTCAAGATGCCAACGACCGCCGGGCTGACGGCTGAACCCAATAGACCAACCGCACTGATAAGTCCGATCCCGGCGGGCCGCGCTTCCTCGGATAAAAGCGCCTGAGGCAATGTCCAGAACACGCTCATCGCGCAAAACGCTCCCGACACGGTGAAGATCAAACCGAACAGACGAAGCTCGGGCGCCGGGAAATAAATCACCGTGAGCCATCCGATCGCCGCCATCGCCAGAGCGATCATGACATGCCATGGCCGCTCCTGTGTTCGATCGGAATTCCACGTCCATATCGGCATCAGAATGAGCGCGCAGATCGCCGGTATAGCGGTGATGAGTCCGACCGACGTGAGCGAATAAGCTTTCAACACATCCCGCACGATTGTCGGGATCCATGTGGCATTCGCATTGATGGTGTTGACGAGACAAAAATAGGCCAGTGCAAGCAAAAGAATTTTCAGCTCCGTGACCTGCCTGAAAACCGATACTTTCGAAGAATCGATTTTTATGGGCCGGCTTGCCTCAACCAATGAAGTGATCGTGTTCTTCTGGTCTACGCTCAGCCATGCCGCATCTTTCGGCTTATCGGTCAGATAGAAATATGCCACGACACCCAAAATGACGGCCGGCAGTCCTTCAAGCAGGAACATCCATCGCCAGCCTGAAATTCCCAAAGAACCGTTGAAATGTTCAAGAATAAAACCCGAGACGCCGCCACCCAGCGCCATTGCCACGGGCTGCGCCATCATCAGACGACCGTTGGCACGTGCGCGGTGGGAACTTGGAAACCAGTAGGTTAGATACAGCAAAACGCCCGGGACGAAGCCAGCCTCGAGAACACCCACGAGGAACCGGACGAGATAAAGGCTATACGGACCGACGACGAGCATCGTCGCGGCCGACGCCAATCCCCATGAGATCAGGATGCGGGCAATCCAGATCCGCGCGCCGAAGCGAACCATGAGCAGATTGCTCGGAATTTCGCAGATGACATATCCGAAATAGAAGATGGAATTGGCCAGACCAAAGACCGTCGCGCTCAGCATCAGGTCCTTGTTCATCGACAACGCCGCGAAGCCGATATTGATGCGGTCCAGATAGTTGAAGATGTAGAGAACGAACAGGAACGGAATGATACGACGCCATACTTTACTGATGGCTTCAGTATTCCTTGCCTGTTCGACCGGATAGACCGCAGTCGTGATCGTGCTCATAGTCCCTCCCATTCTATATCACCCGTTTCGGGCGCCCGGCCGTTTTGGCCTTGTCTTTATGTTTGCGGCGGCGTCATCCGCCGCCGTTGCGAGACACTCCTGTGTTAAACGAGCTTCTTGACCGGCGTCGGATCCAGATTGAACAAACGCGCGGCGTTCAGCCCGAGGATATTCCGCTTTGCCTGCTCGTCCAGGAACGGCAAGTCGCAAATCTCCTGAGGCAAATCGAAATCGAAATGCGGCCAGTCCGACGAGAACATGAGTTGCGTGTCGGCCTTGATCATCTCGAATGTATTTTGAAGCGCCTTTGGATGCGTGGTTTCCATCGGCTGCGTCGTGTAGAAGCAATTGGTGTTCATGTATTCGCTTGGCATGCGCTTCAGTTGCGGCGCTTCCGACGGGCGCATCAGATATTGGTCGTCGAGCCGCTGCATCAGGAACGGCACCCACGCCAGCCCGCTTTCCACCCACATCGTCTTAAGTTTCGGAAACCGCTCGGGAATGCCATTGAGGATCCAGTTCGTCATGTGCACCATGTTGCACCATGCAAAACCGAGAGCGTGCATGCCCAGGAACCTGTTCACCGTTGCCAGTGACGGGTCCTGCCAGTGATACCCCGCATGGAATGCCAGCGGCTTTCCGCGCTCTTCGATCATCGAATAAAGGCGCATGTAATCGTTGTGATGCACCGGCTTGTTGCGTGTGCTCGTGACACAAAATCCAATGACGCCCTTGTTGTCGCCGAACTCCTCCACCGCGCGCTCGGCTTCCTTCGGCGTGTTGAACGGCAGATAGATCAGCGTCTTGATCCGGTCGTCGCCGGATAGAATCCGCTCGCTCATCCAGCGGTTGTAGGCGCGGCCAAGCCAGACTTCCATTTCCGTTTGCGGGTGCATGCCGAGAAACAACATCGGGGTCGGAAACACCACCATGTTGTCGACGCCGAGCGAGTCCATTGCCCTGCGGGTCAGAATAACGTCCCGATGAACGTCGGTCTCACTGACGGTTTCGCGCTGGTCGTCCTGATGCGGGATACGGCCGCCGACCGACTGGTAGCGCAAGCCGAGATCGCCATTGAGGCCGTATGGAGGGGCACCGATACGTTCCGCCTGATAACGCATCGCGTTATCGCGAATAACGGGATCCTCAATGTAGGTGACGACCTCTTTCCATGAAACCGATTCAACATGATGAGCGTCGATGTCGACGATGAACCAGTCTTCCAGACCGCGTTTGATCGCGTTGCGCTTCGCGTGCGCCAAAACCTCGCGGGTGTCGGTATAAACATCGATCTGTTGCGTCGGAGCAAATTGGGGACTGATCTTGCCTTGGATGTTCACGATTTCGCTCCTGGAAAATAGGTTTCTTCGTCAGGCCGACGGCGCCACCAAAGCGCCAATTCCATCGGACTGAGATGCAGTGCGCGCAGCATTTCGGCGACCGCCGACAAAAGCTCCGTCGGCGTCATCTCGCTATCGCGCTCTCCGGCGATGGCTGGGAATGTTCTTTCCTCGCCGTCGGATTTCGCCACATAGAGACGAATGGCCGCTGTCAGAATCTGCGCAACCGCTTCGTCGGAGACGCGAGAGGCCTCGCCGGTCTCGACGAGTTCGCGCGACGCCTGCAATAATTGAGGCGCCATGGCATCGATCCAGCCATACTGGTCGTTCTTGCGGGTTTCAGACTTGAACATAGATGTCTCCGTCTCTGATAGACATTTCTGCCTTCCGCAGGCGGATGCGCGGGTTGCCCTGATGGGCCCCCGTCTTGATGCTGTATTCGTAACCGTGCCACGGGCAAACGATGTTGGTTTCGGACTCGTCGTATTGCTGGGAGCGCACCGTGTGATCCTCGGCGACGGGCTCCAGCACACGCTTCATGATGCGGCCCTGGCAAACCGGTCCCGCGCGGTGCGCGCAGCGATTATGCCAGGCGTAGAATTCGCCATCGATCCTGAAAACTCCGACTTCGGTGTCTCCGCACACAACAACCTTGCGATCGCCATCCGCGTAATCGGACACTTTCCCGGCTTTGTATTCCGTCATTCTTCGATACCTCACACTGATCGACCGGTCGGCTGAGTCGCCGGCCGCACCAAAATCAAGTTAGAAGTATTCTCATCAAAGCCGCCCGAGCAATATTGGCTTCGTAAAGGAGCGATACGTGCGGCGTATGGTGCATCGCAATCAGGAAGAGGCATCCTGCCTTTAGCCGTGAAGCCGATGAGACCGAAGAGGACGTCGTGAAGCCCGCCGCGCTGTTGTCGCAAGGACGCCCGGTGGCGACATGGTCGGCTTACTGATCGGACGCAGTTCATGCGGTACCGATAGCGCAAGCAGCACAGCAACGAGCGCGTATGATTGTTGGAGGGCGGCCGGATGAAGTGCCAGCCCCGTCATTTCCCAATCCATTGTTATGGAACGGCGCCGCGTACGCCGTCAGCCCACGCGCACCGATGCGACGAAGCTGTCGACCCCGAATTTCAGTTTTTCGGATTGCGACGATAGTCCGTTCGACGCCTCCAGCAGGATAGCCGCGGCCTGCCCCGCTTGCTCGGATGCGCGCGCCACGCGCGTGCTGCGGAAGCCAACTGGCCGACGAAGTTCAAGCTGGCCTTCGACCTAGCAGACGCGAATGTCCTAAAAAACTCTATGACAAGATGCTCATAGTGCGCAAAGAGCTGCGCAATTTTGTCGCGCACGGCTCATTCGGAAAACAAGAAGAAGCGTTTCACTTTATTAATCTTCCATCGGGGCAGTACCTGTGCTGCTGCCAGGCCAAGTCGTCTGTCTTGACCGAATGCCGCACAATCGGCGCGCTAGTGTCGAGAGCAACCAGCGGCGTCGAACGCGCCGCCAATAATAAATCTTGTTACGAAGGAGCAGAAACCGGTCATGCCGTGCAAAAGCTGAGCTTCCGGCGATGGCGCGCTCGCTGGTTGAGGCTTCGGGTCATCGGGTCGAGCAGCTTTTTTTCGGGTCGCTAGCCGACCAATATGAACCCTGTTTCTTCGCGGGCTAATGCAGCCATGACAGACGATGACCCATGGCAGACATTCATGCGGCTGAGCAAGCCTTCGAGCGGGCGATGGCGCTGCGGGCGGTGTCGGCTTTATCCGATGCTATTGATCGAAATATACGATGTCGGGACACAGACTAGATCGAAACTGTCATAAGGCTATTGCCTATCAGTCGGCGACTTTCCTCCGCTCCCATTTGGGCCGACAGGCACCCTGAAGATTTTCGCTTAAGTGAGACACACATCCGCTCAGCCAAATTGGCCGGCAATGAAGTTTCGTGTGCGCTGATCGCTCGGCGCGTCGAAGATGCGACGGACCGTATCGAATTCGACAAGTTCCCCCAAAAACATGAAACCCGCGAAATCGGAAACCCGCGCGGCCTGTTGCAGATTGTGTGTCACGATGACCACGGTGTGGTCCTTCTTGAGTTCATTAATAGTCTGCTCAACCTTTACTGAGGAAACAGGATCGATTGCCGAACACGGCTCGTCGAGCAAGAGCACGTCCGGCTGCATCGCGATCGTGCGTGCAATACAGAGGCGCTGCTGCTGACCACCAGAAAGCTGGAACCCATTCGTCGAAAGTATATCCTTCACCTCATCCCAGAGCGCGGCACGGCGAAGCGCCGATTCCACGCGAACGTCCAGTTCCGCGCGAGGGAGCCGCCAATTCAGTTGTACGCCGAAAGCAACGTTCTCGTAGATCGATTTGGGAAATGGTGTCGGCTGCTGGAAGACCATGCCGATCCGGGTCCGTAGCGGCGCGCTATCGCGTACATCCAGAATGTTGTTGCCGTCGAGAATGACTTCACCGTCAGCGCGTTGCCCTGGATATAAATCGTACATGCGATTGAAGACCCGCAGCAGAGTCGATTTTCCGCAGCCTGATGGCCCTATAAGAGCGGTGACACGGTGCTCATAGATCGGCATTGAGATATTCTTGAGCGCTTGGCTACCGTTCTCGTAATAAAAGTTCAATCCGCGAACGCTGATCTTTTCACGCAATTGTCCGACAACCAGCGCGGCCGGAAAATTATGATGGGTCACCAGCGCATCCGTCAGTGGCCGCTGATAAGTATGCGCAATAGGAGTGGTTTGCATGACATGATCCGTTGGCTGCTTATTGGCTAGCTATACCCCGCCGTTTACAGGCAGTCTTTGCGACAGATCATTCACAGGTTTGTCACGCAGCCGGTCGAGACCCGATGCGTATTGCGTGGATGCCGACCTCGATTGGGTGGAAGTCCAGCGCCTGAATGGCAGCTTGCGTACCATTGATAAAGAGACACATCTTGTGACGCGGTGATGGCAGCGGACGATCTATGAAATAATGGCGAATGCGATACTTCGGGGCGCGGTCCAGCTCTTGATGCCTAGGCGGTGCCCATAGCGCGGGCGTTCGAACGAGTAAGACGGTTTCGTGAATGATCTGGCGCAATGAGGCTGTCGCGAATGTGAGGCATAAAGTGTCACCGAACTCGATCGACGAAAGATCAGTCGATAGCGTGCAATTGCGAACATCGCCTCATGATGGATCTGCATAAACCATTCAATGCGGCTGCGGGGATCATGTACACAGCCTCAAAAATCGTAACAGGACGTTGAAATGATAGGCGCGCCAACACATTCCGGCAACGAGTTCGAACCCGCACCACTTCAGGTCGTCCAACCGACCGGCATCGGGATTGCTGAAACTACCCTCTCCCGCAAAACATTTCGCGATCTCGACAGGGCGACAGCCGCTGCCACGGCACGCATAACCAGCGGATTGTCACCGGCCGCTCTTTGGCTCGCTTATTGCGATTGGACCATCCATTTTGCCGCCTCTCCCGGCAAGCAAATCGAGCTCGCGCTTGACATGTACCAAAACTGGGCGCGACTTTCCGCCGATGCCGTCAAACCGGCTGACGAGCACCAGCCCGAGCTATCGTTTGAGGACTCCAGGTTTAAGGCAGACGCCTGGCAACAATTTCCCTTCCGGCTGTGGTACGAGAATTTTCTCCTGGCTGAACATTGGTGGCGAAAGGCTACGCATGATGTCGCGGGTGTTTCACCGCATCATGAGAATATGGTGGCCTTCGCCGCACGCCAGATGCTCGACATGGTCTCGCCATCGAATCTGCCATGGACCAATCCTGAAATCGCGCAGGAAACTTTTCGCACGGGCGGACGCAACCTGGCCGCCGGCTTTTCCAACTGGAGCGAGGATGCACGCCGTGTTCTCACCAAACAACGCCCTGTCGGCACCGAAGCATTCAACGTCGGCGAAAATCTCGCCACGACGCCCGGCAAGGTGATCTTCCGCAATCACCTGATTGAGCTGATCCAGTATGCGCCCGTCACCGAAACGGTACATCCGGAGCCGGTGCTGATCGTGCCAGCATGGATCATGAAATACTATATTCTCGATCTTTCGCCGCAGAACTCGCTGATCGGATACCTGGTCAAACAAGGTTACACCGTGTTCTGCATTTCATGGCGTAATGTCACGGCCGATGACCGGGATATGTCGCTTGAGGACTATAGGCGGCTCGGTGTTATGGCGGCGCTCGACGCCGTCACCGCCATCGTTCCGGATCAAAAGGTGCATGCGGCCGGCTACTGCCTTGGCGGCACGCTGCTGACGCTGGCGGCCGCGGCCATGGCGGGAGAGAAGGATGACCGCCTCAAAACAATGACGCTTCTTGCCGCTCAGACGGACTTCAGCGAGCCCGGCGAACTCCAGCTCTTCATCGACGATAGCCAGGTCTCCTTCCTTGAAAGCATGATGTGGAAGAATGGCACTTTGGATGCATCGCAGATGACGGGCGCTTTTCAGCTCCTGAATTCAAATGATCTGATCTGGTCACATCTGATTCATGACTATCTGATGGGCACGCGCACACCGATGATCGACCTGATGGCATGGAATGCGGATGCGACACGGATGCCCTATCGCATGCATTCGGACTATCTGCGCAAGCTCTTTCTCGGCAACGATCTTGCTTCCGGCCGCTATGTGGTCGATGGACATCCGATCGCCGTTCAGAACATCCGCATCCCGATCTTCGCTGTCGGCACCGAGCGCGATCACGTCGCGCCGTGGCGTTCGGTCTATAAAATTCACTATCTCTCCGACACCGATGTCACCTTCGCGTTGACAAGCGGTGGGCACAACGCCGGCATCGTCAGCGAACCCGGTCATCCGCATCGGCATTTCCGGATCGCGGCCAAGGCTGCCGCCGATCCCTGTCTGAGCGCCGACGAATGGATGGCGGCAACCGCTGTACAGGATGGCTCGTGGTGGCCGGCCTGGGTTACATGGCTGGCCGAACATTCGGCCTCTCCGCAAACTCTTCCACCCACGATGGGAACCGGAACAGGTCGCTATGCGCCGTTGGACAATGCTCCCGGCACCTATGTGCTGCAACCATGAACGTCATTTCCTCGACCGGCGCACCGCTGGTAAACCGTACTTTTGACGAACTGTCCGTCGGCGAGACGGCCTCGCTTGTGCGTCTCGTCAAACCTGACGATATCAAATTGTTCGCCGCGATGTCCGGCGACATCAATCCGGCCCATCTCGACGCACAATACGCGGCGGGGGATATTTTCGGCCATGTGGTCATTCATGGCATGTGGAGCGCGGCGCTGATCTCCACCCTGCTCGGCACTGAATTGCCCGGCCCGGGCACGATTTATCTTGGCCAGGATCTTCGCTTCCGCAAGCCTGTCGCGCCGGGCGACACCATCACCGCGACCGTGACCGTTCAGGAAAAAAAACCGGAGAAGCGCATCGTTCTTTTCGATACGCGCTGCACGAACCAGCGCGGCGAAGAAGTTCTCACCGGAACGGCGACCGTCATCGCGCCGGCGGAAAAAATTTCGCTGCCGCGCAGTCCACTGCCCGAGGTCACATTGCGGCGGCATGACCGTTTCGAGAAATTTCTGAAAGACGCGCGCGACCTTCCGCCGCTCAAGACGGCCATCGTTCACCCCTGCAATGCCGAAGCCATTCAGGCCGCGATTGAGGCGCGCGATGAAGGCCTCATCACCCCGGTGCTGGTCGGCCCGGAGCACAAAATTCATGCGGCCGCCGAGCAGGCCGGACTTTCGATCGCCGGGCTCCGGCTGGAGGCGACCGAACACAGTCACGCCGCGGCCGTGCGTGCCGTCGAACTGGCTGCGGCGGGCGAGGTCGAAGCCTTGATGAAGGGCAGTCTGCACACCGACGAACTGCTGGGCGCTGTTGTCGCTGCACAGTCGGGATTGCGGACCGAGCGGCGGATCAGTCACGTCTATGTTCTGGACGTTCCGGCCTATCCCAAATCGCTGATTGTCACCGACGCTGCCATTAATATCGCGCCGAGCATCGAGCAGAAGCGAGACATCTGCCAGAACGCGATCGACCTGTTGCACGTTCTCGGCATCGCCGAACCGCTGGTGGCCGTCCTTGCCGCCGTCGAGACTGTCAATCCTGCCATGCCGGCCACGCTCGATGCAGCGGCATTGACCGTGATGGCCGCGCGCGGCCAGATCACCGGCGCGAGGGTCGACGGACCGCTGGCCTTCGACAACGCGATCAGTTTCGACGCGGCGCGCATCAAGGACATTGTTTCTCCTGTTGCGGGACAGGCCGATATCCTTGTCGTTCCAAATCTGGAGGCTGGCAACATGCTGGCCAAACAACTGATCTATCTCGCCGGCGCCGATGCTGCGGGCCTCGTGCTCGGCGCACGCGTGCCGATCATCCTGACAAGCCGCTCGGACTCGCAGAAAGTTCGGCTGGCCTCCACGGCCCTCGCCAAACTGGCGTTTCTGCGCCGACCGCCCGGGCTATCCAAGTCATGAGTGGCGATATTCTGCTCACCTTCAATCCTGGCTCCTCGACCATCAAGCTCGGCCTGTTCGCCATTGAGGACAACCGGCCGCGCCATCTTGGCAAGGGAATCATCGACCTGCGCCATACACCCCTGACGCTTCATATCACTGAGGGCGCCGCGACAACCGACATTCCACTGACGGCGGTCGTGACCGATGATCTGCACGAGGTGATTGACGAAACGCTCAGTTGGTTGGGGACTCATTTCTCGGTCAGCGCCCTCGCCGGTATCGGACATCGCGTTGTTCACGGCGGCGACCGGTTTGCCGGACCCGAGGCAATTTCCGGCAACACGCTCGATATGATCGAAACCCTGGTGCCTCTTGCACCCCTGCATCAACCGCAAAGCATCCGGCTAATCCGCGCCATCCGCCATCTTCGTCCGGCGCTGCCGCAGATCGCTTCATTCGACACGGCCTTCCATCGCAGCCAAAGCGACCTCGTTCGCCGCTTTGCGCTCCCGCGAAAAATGTTCGATCAGGGTATCAAACGCTATGGCTTTCACGGCCTGTCCTACAAATTCATCGCTGCGCAATTACAGATGATCGCGCCGGACATCGCCCGCGGCCGTGTGGTCGCGGCGCATCTGGGCAGCGGGGCCAGCCTTTGCGGACTGCAGGGCGGTATCAGCCGCGACACCAGTATGGGATTCTCGACGCTCGACGGCATCCCGATGGCGACGCGTTGCGGCGCCCTTGATCCCGGCGTCCTAATTCACCTCGTAAAAGAATGCGGGCTGTCGATCGAAGCAGTCGAGGACATGCTCTATCATCGCTCGGGCCTTCTTGGCGTCTCCGGCATCAGCGCCGACAGCCGCGACCTGCTCGCAAGCAACGCTCTGCAAGCCCGGGAGGCGTTGGACCTCTTTACCTTCCGCATCGCCCGCGAAACGGCAGCCATTGCCAACACGCTGGGTGGACTCGACGGCGTCGTCTTCACCGCCGGGATCGGCGAACACCAGCCACAAATCCGCAAGGCCGTCTGCCGTCAGCTTGCATGGCTCGGCGTCACCATCGACGATGCTGCAAATTCGCAAAACGCGACGCGGATCGATGGTTCCGACAGCCAGATCGCCGTCCTCGTCATTCCGACCGATGAAGAGCAGGTTATCGCGAATGAGGCCTGGTCAATACTCACAGCGAAGGAAACTATCCAATGACGCCGATCGTCGATCTGAGCGGGAAGCGAGGTCTTGTTGTCGGCATCGCCAACGAGCACAGCATCGCTTATGGCTGCGCAAATGCATTCCGCGCCGCGGGTGCCAACCTCGCCGTCACCTATCTCAATGCCAAAGCCGAATCCTATGTCCGGCCGCTGGCGGAGGCGCTTCAGGCATCCATCATCGTCCCGTGCGATGTGCGCATCGCCGGTGAACTGGAAGCGGTGTTTGAACGGATCACAGCCGAATGGGGGCGGCTCGATTTCCTGTTCCATTCGATTGCCTTCGCCCCGCGCGACGACCTTCGCACAAGCCTGGTCAACTGTTCAGCGGAAGGGTTCGGCATGGCAATGGATGTTTCATGCCATTCATTCATCCGCATGGTACGGCTCGCTATTCCGTTGATGACCGGAGGCGGCAGCCTGCAGACCGTGAGTTTTTATGGGGCCGACCGGGTCGTTGAAAATTATAATCTGATGGGGCCGGTCAAGGCAGCGCTGGAATCCACCGTTCGAACGCTGGCTGCCGATCTCGCGCCCCGCAACATTCGGGTGCATGCGCTGTCGGCAGGTCCCGTTAAAACCCGCGCGGCTTCCGGCATCGACCGGTTTGACGAACTGCTCGACAAGGTCCGTAAGCGCACCCCAGCCAACCAGCTTGTGACAGTGGAGCAGATCGGCGCGGTGGCAGCATTCCTCGCCAGTGAGTCCGGCGCGCCGTTGACAGGCTCCGTGACGTTCGCTGATCAAGGATTTCATATCGTCGCATAACCGGAAACCCCATGAAAGCTGTTGGCCACGCGGGCAATTTCACCTTGAGTAACTTTGGCAGGACGACGAGTCATGAGGCGAACCTTTGGAATACTAATGACCATCCGACGCAACGATCATCGGACAGGTGACCTGAAGTCATCGATATTAAAAAGCGGCACCGTAGGTTTGCCTAGAGTCGAAGACCTTTGATCGTGGATTCGGCGGCCTTAGAGTAAGAAAACTTGCTGTGAATATCCGTGCATCGTTGCTTTATAAATTAATCTATCAACCGTGGCCGATGTAATCCATTCGACCACCATCAACCACGAGTGCCTGTCCGGTAATCCAGCCCGTCTCTGGAGACGCCAGAAATGTTACCGCGTTGGAAATATCGCTCGTTTTTCCAATTCGTCGAACCATGGTGCGTTCCGCCGCGCTCTTCTCGATCGCCTCCCACTTTGAGGTGTCCACGCCTTCTTGCGCCATGTCCGTCTTAACAAAGCCTGGCGCAACGGCATTTACAGTGATGCCATGGCCCCCAAGCTCCAATGCGAAACGTTTGGTAAGTACTATTACTTCGGCCTTGGTACTCGCGTAAAACGCAATTCCAGGACGTGACGTGCCCAACCCAGCGATTGACGCTATATTTATGATGCGTCCATAGCCGCGAGCTTGCATACCCGTCATTGCAGCGCGAGTCGTATGAATGATGCCGTCCACGTTGACACGGCGCATTCTGTCAAACTTCTGGCAATCAAATGTTTCGAGCGTGGCTTGATAGAGTAGACCGGCGTTGTTTACGAGAATTGTCAGCGGCCCAAGCTCTGCCTCGGCGCGGATCATCATCGCCTTGACAGCGTCGACATCTGCGACGTCGGCACGGCAAGCTATGGCTCGCCCGCCTCTATTTTTTATCCCAGCAGCAACCTGTTCCGCCGCATCGGCGCCGGACGCATAATTTACGCAAACGGCCACTCCCTTGGACGCCAAATCCTCGGCAATCGCGCGACCGATGCCTCTGGCACCGCCCGTGACAACAGCCATCTGATTTCTCCAGTGCATTTCCGGCCTCCATTAAATGCCCTTGCTTTTATCCCCACATGCCATAGCTCCGGAGCGGCAGATGCGGGCGCGTATGATTTTCGGCAAGTCCAAGCATCACGATAATCGTCCATCGTCGGCTAAACGAGCGGCGAACCAGCCATGATGATTTGTGTTACGCGAGGAAAAGTCTGTTCTCGTCTCACGTTTGGAAAACTTTCCGCACTCTTTACAGATAATGCGTTGAGGCGTTTTTCCATCACACGCGATGGTCTAGCTCTCTCTTCTCTTCAAACAATAAGACGGCGGGCAAGTCAGCATCCCGCCGTCTTATTTAACTCGCCTACCCCGGGGGAAAAACGTGGTCAGCCGCCTCAGAACGTGAGGCGAGCGCCCACGGTCGGGTTGAAGGTCGAGTTGTGAAGATAGCCGAAGGCAAAGCCGCCCGCGACTTTCGAGTAAGCAATACCCGAATAGAACATCAGGTTTTTCGTGTACTGATAGTCGGCGCGGAAAGAGACCACCTGTTCGTTGCCGGAGCAGTTGAAGAACGAGGCGCTCGAGCAATCCACGTTGGAGAAGGACGCTGCCCGTCCGCCGGTAACGCCGTTGACGCCGTGACCGAAGCTGTTCGTGTCGAAGCGGTAATACGCCGCTGCGAACGTCCACTGGCTGTCATATTGATATTTGGCGCCAATGAAGCTGGTGTCGATCTGGCGATCACCGCCGGTGTAGGTGTAGTTCACGATGCCGAACAAAGACGAACCGTTCGTCGACAAGGCTGGCCCGAGCTGGTAGCCACCGATCGTCGTGAATCCAGGCTGCCGGCCTCCGTCTGCTGGATTGGACAACGTGGTTCGCGCATAACCGCCGCTCAGTGTGAACTTGGACTCGGGGGTGTTCAGCGGCCCGTTACCGCCAAGCATGAACACATACTTGCCAAAGCCTCCAATCATGGTGCTGTCGAACACGCGAGCACCCAAGAAGGGCGAACCGAGCGCGCCCGGCAACGCATTGGATAGAGAAGTCACGAAAATCTGATCGTGCGCCTGGCCGAGGAGAAGGTCCACCGAGAACTGCGGTGCGACGTAGCCGATCGAACCTTGGTAGAAATCCTTCGCGTTGCTGTCCGGGTGAGCGTACATCGCCTCGACACGAATTGGACCCCAGTTGTTCAGGTATTTGACCGATTGATCGAGGCGGGCCGTTTCCGCGCCGCCCTGACCGGCTATGAAACCTATGTAGCTTAGGAGCGAGAATCCGTAAGAAGCCAAAGGATCGTAAGCGGCGACCATGTCCACACCAACGGCGGCATTTCGGCCGATATGCACCTTACCCCACGTCTTGCTATCAAGGCCAACCCAGGCGTCGCCGTTGAATATCTGTCCGGCTCGCGGCCCATCGCCGCCAAATGATTGCTCTGTCAGAGCAATGCCGTTATTGGCCTGTACGCTCTTGAGCGCGTCCGAAAGTTGTCCGCTTGTCGGATTGAAGCCGGCTTCGAACCTGGCAGTGAAGCTCAAGTCTGAAGTCAGTTCTTTATCGACCTTGAAACCGATAAAGGACTGGAACGATTGGTTGGGGGCGAACATAAGCTGCGAACTTCTGCCCTGCGGCTGGATCAGGTTTCCAGGTGTGTAGACGTCTCCTTTATAAGGAGAGCCGTACTGCTGATATTGGGCCGACACGTCGACAGCGCCGATAATCGTAATACCGTTCCAGCTCAGATTCGGTATTTCGGGCACCTTCGTCGGCCAATCCGCCGCGGATGCACTCGCGGCCAAGCCGATGGATGCGGTCGAACAGACAAAAACTTTTGCCGCCCTTTTTACTGCATCAGTGAAATTGGATCGCCT
Source organism: Afipia sp. (assembly GCA_036398335.1). GTDB lineage: Bacteria > Pseudomonadota > Alphaproteobacteria > Rhizobiales > Xanthobacteraceae > Afipia. The sequence continues at coordinate 18,936 of DASWQB010000031.1, forward strand.
AGTCATTTGTAGCCCCCTTCTTACTTATTGAGTGATGAAAGCTCTGGTGGAACTCTGCCTTCGAAGTGACCTCAAAATCCGATCAGCAGATGTTTCGGTGGCAGCAAACACGCGGATCGAAACATCCCCCCAGTGACCGGCTTCTTGGCCCCTTCCTTGCGGGCAGAGTGGCGTGACCATCGACCACCGATGCGGCAGCGATGTTGGGATGCAAACTGTCGATAGAAATCACCTGCGCGAACCTGAACATCGCGCGCCTATCAACGATCCCGTCATTGGTGAACATGGCTATCCTCAGTGAGTGACCTGGGCATTCGGCCTTTTTCAGCCGAGTCATCGGCCCGCAATGTGCGGTGAGGATCGATGATGAGCTTGCCAAAAGATTTCCGTTCGCTGAGGCGCTGAAAGGCAGCCGGCGTTTCAGATAAAGGCACGATCGCGTCGATTGTCGGCTTGAGCTTTTTTTGCTGAACGAGGTCGAGCAGAGCGAACAGGTCGCCGCGCTCCCAGCCGTTCGAGCCCTTGATGTCGATCTCGAAGGTCCAGATATAACGAAGGTCTGTCTTCGGATTGAAACCGGCGGTCGCACCGCAAGTGAGAATTCGTCCGCCCTGTCGCACGGAACGAAGCGAGGGCACCCAGGTGTCGCCACCGGTGAAGTTGACGACGGCATCGACGCCGCCGGTCCCGCTTCCCTCGCCGAACGCTTTGGGTTTGCCGTAGCGAGCGTGAACCGCCTTCATGAAGTCTTCGGTCTGGTAGTTGATGCCTTCATGGGCGCCGATCGCGTTCAACCGATCAAGCTTCTCGGCTGTCGATGCGGCGGCAATGACATGCGCGCCGGCAAGGCGCGCCAATTGCACGCAGCAAGTTCCAACACCGCCGGACGCACCTAAAATCAGGACCTTCTCGCCCGCCTGAATCTGTCCGCGCGTGACCATCATGCGATAGGCCGTGCCGTAAGCGACAGGCAGTGCCGCAGCCTCCTCGAACGAAACGTTGTCAGGCAACGGCACAAGCATGCGCTCGGCGACGCTACAAAATTCGGCGAGACCACCGTCCATCCGCTCGCCGAGCAATCTCCCCGTCACCCGATCGAGCGGATCGACAAGGACGCGGTCGCCAACCTTCCAGCCAGTCACGCCGGCTCCGACGCTGACGATCTCGCCAGCCACATCGATGCCCATGATGATAGGCATCGGAATTTTGATGCCGGGCATGCCGCGCAGCGTAAAGAGGTCGTGGTAATTCAAGGAACATGCCTTGATGGCAATCACCACGCCGTCTTTTTCCGGCACCGGATCAGGCCACGACGCCTCGTAGGACAACTCATTGATTTCGCCGTGCTGGCGAATGACGACGGCCTTCATTGTGACTCCGATTGAGATTTTGGAATGGCGTAGCAGCCACGGCCGACGGCAGTTAAACGGCCCTGTTCGTCGAATACGTCGACGTCAACAACACCAACGGTTTTACCTGCGCGGCGCAGCTGGGCTTTGCCAACGAGGAAACTCCCCATCGATGGGCGCAGATAATCGACCCGGAAGTTGATGGTGGGAATCGAGCCGCCCGTTACGATCGCAACGGCAAAATCTCCGACGGTATCGATCAAGGACGCAATCGGACCGCCATGAAACTGTTCCGATCCCGCACCGCGTTCGAGTTCGGCGCGCATCGGCATCGTCATCGCGATCGTTCCGGCCGCGGCATCCATCTCCGTGCAACGCATTTGCATGAAGGCGATAAAAGGCGATGCGTCCAGTTGCGCCTGCACGTCCTGGATCGATATCGCTGGCTTGTTCATTGCGTCCATTTCGCAGACGCTTCCAGTTCGCGGGCACGCTTGGCCAATTCGTTTCGGTCAATTTTATTGGTGCCGGCAAGCGGCAGGTCAGCGCGGATCTCCATGCGGCGGGGATGCTGGTAGGCCGGGCCGTTTTCGATCGCGAATTTCTTGATCGACTCGACCGTCGGGCGATTGCCTGCGGCAGGCACGATGAAGGCGACAGGAACCTGGCCTCGCTCTTCATCAGGCAACGCGACCACGCACGCCTGTTGAACCGCGGGATGCCGCTCCAACAGCTTTTCGACTTCATTCGGATAAATGTTCTCGCCAGAGCAGACGAACATGTCGTCAGCGCGGCCATAGAAATAGAAAAAGCCGTTTTCGTCGCGACGCATGACATCGCCGCTGTAATACCAACCGTCCTTCAAAACCTGAGCAGTCTTTTCAGGAAGATTGGCGTAACCCAGCATGATCGCGGGATTTCGCATAACTAGCGAGCCGTGATTTTCATCAGGCCCATCGACCAGCTTCACCTCACCGCCCGCAATCGGATACCCGACCGACAAAGATGGCGTGGGTATGCCGTCAGGATGTTTCCCGAACACCGAGGCACCGGCTTCGGTTGTGCCAAACGTATTGCCCACCGAAGCACTTGGAATGGCGGCTTTTACGCGGTCAATCATAGCCTGGGTCAGCGGAGCAGAGCCCAGCACGATCTGCTTGAGTGACGACAGATCGATATCACGGCGTTCCTCGAGCACTTTCACGACGCGCGCGAACATGGTGGGGACCGCAAGCGCGCTGGTGACGCGGTATTTCTCCATGACTTCGGTGTAATGCACCGCATTAAACGACGGCATGATCACCATCGCTGCACCTGCCAGGAACACGCACTTCGTAACGATCAGGCCGTTCATGTGATACAGCGGTTGCGCAAGTATCTGGCGCTCCAGTGCGAACTCTGGAGGCAAATCTTTTTTGTCCAGCACCCAGAGCTGTCCGGCGTGAGTCAGCAAGACGCCCTTCGGCCGTCCGGTAGAGCCCGAGGTATAGAGAATCTGCGCGAGCTCATCCGGCTCCGGTATAACCGTGTCGAACTCGGCCGGCTTCACTACGGCGGCGAAACCTTTCGGTCCCAAGTCGTCGAAATCGACGACCTCGAGGTTAGGCGGCAGCTTGCCGCGCGTCGCAGCGTCGGTGAAAGCGAGAACGCTTTCGGAATCATCGACGATGAATTCGATAACGTCCTTCGGGGCCTTGATATTGACCGGAACGACCACATAACCAGCGCGCATCACGCCAAAATAGACGGCGATATATTCCGCGCTATTGAGCGCGGCGATTGCGATGCGCGAGCCGCGTGGAAAACCGCGCGACTGCAGATAACGGGCGACGCCGCCCGACAAACGATCCATGTCGGCGAACGAATACTCCTTGGGAGATTCGGGCAGGCGAAGATCGATGATCGCAAGACGGTTAAGGTCTTTCGATCGATCGATCAGATCGCCTAGGTTTTTTGGAAATGATGTCATGATTTTTTCGACGATCACATCATCTCAAGCGCGCGGCTTTGCATCGAACTTGGAGCCCTTTACGCACAGGCGTCCGATCGAATCCTTCCAGAGCTTGCCTTCCGCGTGCAAGTCACCGAACACGGCGGCGATGGTCGGAAAATCGAATTCCGAGAACTTCTTGAGAAGATCGGTGTAGTACACCGGCTCCTTCTCGATCGCCGCGAGTATTTTTTCACCGAGCGTCGAGATGGCCTTGGCGTCAGCCTTTGATTGTACGTCGGTCTTGCCGGACATATAGTCGGCAATCTTGGCCGTGTCGGCGTAGTCAAACGCCACGCGCTCGTAACGCTCTTTCGGAATGCCCTCGCCGATCGTCGCGTCGATGCCGACCTTCGCGCCCGTCGGAACTACGCCCGGCGTGATGTAGAGGCTTGGATCGAGCGGCTTGGCACGAACGCCGGGCACGATAACGACGTCACGGTCGCCCTGGACGCGTGTTGCGATCGCCCATTCAACGTCTTGCCCGTTGAACACGTCGATATCTTCATCGACGATAACGACGTGCTTCAGATCGGTCCCGCCCAGCGCAGCCAGCAGCGCGATCTTTCCTTCGCCCGCATGCTGCTTCTTGATCGAAATGATGGCATGCCAGTAAGCAATGCCTCCCACGGTGATGTTGATGTCCTTGACCTGAACGCCAGCAGCGTTGAGCGCGGCGCGAACAGGCTGACGTAGCGATGCTGCGCCGATGTAGGTGTATTCGAACGGCATGTGGAGCGCGTAATACATGGCATCCTGGCGCATCATGATCGCGTTGATTTTGACGTTTGGATTCCAGTGCAACCCGCCCATCAGGAAGGTCGCTTCGCCGAAGCGGCCTTCCGGTTGGGTCCATCCAGTCGGCAAAATTTCGCCTTCGAGCACGATTTCGCTGTCGGCGATGTAAGGCAGATCATTCGTGCGACACTGAGCGAGCGACACGGCTGTGCCACGCATGCCGCCGGCCAACGACATTTCTTCCACCTCGATGGGAGCGCGAGCGTTTGCCGCGATAATCTCAATGGGATGGGTTCCGATCGAAATCGAAACAGGCAGGGATTTGCCGAGCGCGGTCGCGCGTTGAACGTAGTAGTGGAGATTGTTCGGAGTCGTAATGTCGATGCCGGTAAGGTTCTTCTCCTTCAACATCAACCGATAACAGCCGGTATTGACGACACCGTATTCGGCGTCCCGAGCCATGATGAGGCTGGCCGTAATCATTGGACCACCGTCATGAATGGAAAATAGCGGGACCGGCAGATCGAACAGGTTCACATCGTCGCCGGTAAGAACGATTTCTTCAGTTTTCGAAGACTTCACATATTTCGGCGGGATAGGATTGGAGACACTGCGCGCGAGAACCAGCTCCGCCTCATCGTAATTAGAACTGCCCATCGCCATGCAGGCACGCTTCATCGAGCGCGTGATGCCCGAAAGCACCGGCATTTTGTAACCAATGGGATTCTTGAAAAGGACCGCCTTGTCGGACTGATCGACGAGAGTCGGGATATGCCGAATATCGACCGGCTGATCGATCTCGATCAGTTCACCCGCCTCTTTCAATTTAGCGACGAAATCGCGCAAATCATCGGTGACCACTGGTACGGGCGACGAACCGCTGGCTGTCGCGTTCTGACCTTTGGCTTCCACTTTCTGTATATTCATTTTTTTCCTCGGCTGTATTTGACTAGAAGTTTTGATTGGCGAGATTTGTCTGGCCGCGTTCCGCGTCCGACAGTTGCGAGCTTTGCGCGTCGGTGACCTGATCCCAGATGTCCGAACACAAATTGTGAAACTCCGGCATTTTGCGTATGACGCGGAAGTCTCGCGGATACGGCAGGTCGACCTTGATCTCTTTCTTGATGCGACCGGGCCGACCGCTGATGACCACAACGCGGTTGGCCAGATAGACTGCTTCCTCGACATCGTGCGTCACGAACAGAACGCTTTTGCCGTAGGTGCTCCAGATGCGGAGCAGTTCGCGCCCCATATTCATTTTGGTCAGAGGATCGAGAGCGCCGAAGGGCTCATCCATGAGATAAAGATCGGGCTCATAAGCGAGCAGTCTGCCGAGCGAGACGCGCTGCCGCATGCCACCCGACAACTGCGCCGGATAGTGATTCTCAAAACCCCTTAACTGAAGGAAGTCGATCAACTCGCGCTTGCGTGCGGCCCGCTCGCTTACTGAACAACCCGCAAGCTCGAAACCGACATCGATATTTCTTTCGACAGTCGACCACGGCAGAAGCGCGTCACGCTGAAACATGAAGCCGAGCTTCTTTGGAGTTTCGACCACTTCGTTTCCGTCGACGAATATTCGTCCGGCAGAAGGACGCTCGAGGCCGGATATCAGTTTTAATATCGTTGATTTGCCGCAACCGCTCGGACCGACGACGGATACGAACTCTCCGTCCGCGAGACTGAGCGACACATCTTTCAGCGCTGGCAGCCCGCCATAGACAACGGATACGCCATCGAGAGCGACTTTTGGCTGCAATCTCACGAGATTATTTTTCATAGCAAATGACAGATCCTTCGAGAGTCGTGAGGAACGAACCCAAGATGCTGTGCCCTTCATGATCGTCAGAGCTTCGGTTGAGTGACGTTCGGGTCGATCGGCTTCAGCGAAGGATCCGCGGCGATCATGATGTCGCTCAGATTCTTGACCTCTTCATCGGTGTAGCGCCCCTTGTCAGGGATTCGGCTAAGGATGTTTTTCGCCGAGATGTCGACGAGCTCAGGGCTGTATGTCGGTATCCGCTTCGCGATGATGCGCTTGGCGATTTCCGGATCTTTCTTGAGATCAGCGCAGGCTTTATCGAAGGCATCAAACAGCGCGCGAGCGACGTCGGGATTTGCCTTGATCCAGGATTCCGTCGTGAGCGCCGAGAAGCTGGCATAGGGAAGCGACGTGTAGTCCTTCAGGATTGCAAACCTCCCGCTGGGCTCATTGAGCAGATGCACCCGGTCCATCAAAACGACCATTCCCGCATCAACTTTGCCGCTGTCGATAGCCGCGATCATCGACGCGCCTACCCCCGCAGCGACGAGTTGATAATCGGTTTCCGGATTGAGCTTGAGTGCACTGATCTCCCAGCGCAGCGTGTTGTCGGTCATGCTGCCGGGCGAGGTAATTCCAAGTGGTTTGCCTTTGAGGTCCGCAATATTGGTCGGCAGCCCCTTTTTCCCGATCAACGTGTAATCGTGCCGATTGTCGAATCCATACAGAAAGACTGCCGGGAAATGTCGTGAGCGCATCCGCACCACGTGATCACCGGCGCAGAAACAAATGTCGATGCTGCCGCCGATGAAAGCTTGAATCGCGGGCGCGCCGCCGACGAAGTCAAGCATGTTGATCTCGATATTGGCGGCCTTGAGATAACCGAGGTCCTCGGCAGCCCACAGCGGCAACAAACCCTCAAAGTTCGCAACGGTGCCGGCGTTAATCTTGGTTTGAGCATGGACCGGCACAGCCATTGCCATTGAGGCAGCGGCAACAAGTATGATCGCGAGAGCAAAACGGCGGAAGCTAGTCAACATTCAGCGAACTCCTGCAGATGATGAGGATTGATCAGGTCTTTTGATGAAAGGGTAATAGTCGGGCTTCGGCGGTCTTGACCGCCTCGTTGATAACGAGTGCGGTCGCCATCAAAACAACGAGCCCTGCAAAGACGCCGGTCGTATCAAGACGTCCGCCGCTATAGGTGATATACCAGCCAAGCCCGCGGTTAGCGCCCAGCATTTCGCCAAGCACTGCTCCGATCAACGCCATGCCGACGTTGATGCGGAACGCCGCGATGATCCACGGGAGGATCGACGGAATCTGAACACGGCGAAGCGTGTAGGCGTGAGACGCGCGCATTGTGCGCATCAGGTTCGTGAGGTCGCGATCGACTTCGCGCAGACCTTGATAGGTGTTGAGGATGAAGACGAAAACAACGAGCGAGAACACCAGCATGACCTTTGACAAAAGGCCGACACCGAACCAGATCACAAAGAGCGGTCCGAGCGCGATGCGAGGCAGGCTGTAGAGACCCATCAAAAATGGATCGAGAACTTCCGCGACCCGAGGCCAGGCCGCAAAAACAATTCCGATCGCAACGCCAACCGGCATGCCCAATGCCATGCCCAGAAGTGCTTCCCAGAGCGTGGCGGTGGTATTGGTCAGCAGCGCGCCCGTAGAAGCCAGATTCCAAATCCGAACAAGAATGAGACTCGGCTGGCTGACCCAGAACGGATCGATCACGGTTCGAGCCGCAATCTCCCAGGCCAACAGCACGGCAATCAGGACGGCGAAGCGCCAAAGTAGAAGGAGCGCCCGGTTCGCGCCCTGCTTCTTGATCTCAGGGACAGTGGTTGGTCCCAAAACGTCCGCCATGCCGGATCCTCATCAGCTTGCAAAACTCAGCCGACTTACAAACATGTTATGCACGTCGCACAAACATGTTAGAAAGCGTCACGAAATAGTAAAGCAAGCGGCATGCCAGTTGCTGGCGTATCTACATCTGGGTTATAAATCTAATATTTTACTATATATATAAAATATTTCCCCGTGTATGACGTTTTGTGGATTTAATTACCCTCAGCGTGCCCGATTTTTCTCCAATACGTGTCAAAAAATCACCACAGCACATGCCTCATAACATGTTACAAGATGGCAAATTCCACCTTGAGTACTCTCAATGATATCGCTTGATCACATTATCTGGGCCGTTCCGGACCGCGAGGAAGGCATGGCCCATTTCGAACGACTGACCGGCATTGTGCCCGTCATTGGCGGGAGTCATCCCGGCCGCGGAACGCGCAATGCTTTGGTATCGCTTGGCACCAAATGCTATCTTGAATTGCTCGCGCCAGATCCGGAGCAACCGCCAGCAGATAATTTTGGTGCCGCGCTTCGCGATCTTTCGGCTCCGAAAATTTTCACATTTGCAGTGGCTTCCAGCGGTCTGGAGGCATTGGGCGAGAAGGCGCGAAAGGCCGATCTTCCGTTCAGGGGCCCGGAATCATGGAGCCGCAGCCTTTCCCCTGAGAACACATTGCACTGGGAAGCTGCCTTCATCGAAGGCACGCAATTCGCCCATCATGTGCCTTTCTTCATCGACTGGCTGGAATCGCGCCACCCCGCCATTTCATCGCCTACCGGCATGTCATTACTCAAGTTCGACGTCATGCATCCTGATGCAGAGGGCTTAAGTCGGCTCTATGAGACGCTTGATATTGGCATACCGGTCCGCCGCAGTGATCGCCCCACTCTCCGCGCCGTCCTGCAAGGGCCTCGCGGGGAGCTTGTCTTGAATTCGTGAGCTAGGAATGACCCCAAATTCAAAAGATCTCTCTAATTCAAAAGAGACCTCTACTCATACCGCTGATCCGCGAACCCTTCTGGCTCATGGTGGACGCGATCCACAAAGCTTCAACGGCTTTGTCAACACACCGATCCATCGCGGCTCAACCATATTGGCGCGCGATCTAGGGGCGTGGCTCGACAATGCTTCGAACCCACACGCTCGGTATGGCCGGTTCGGATCGCCCACAACGCGAAGCCTAGAAGATATTGTCGCCCGTTTAGAAGGCGGCTTCCGCAGCATTGTATTTCCGTCGGGTTTGGCGGCGTGCTGTCATGCCCTGATGTCGGTACTCAAATCAGGCGACCACATACTAATAACTGGCAGCGTCTACGGACCGGTCCGGATTTTTGCCGACGAGGTGCTCAAGCGCTTCGACATCAATGTCACTTATTACGATCCGCTGGTCGGCGGAAATATCCGAAATCTCATGCAGCCAAACACACGGGCAGTGTACGTCGAATCGCCGGGCTCGTGGAGCTTTGAAGTTCAGGACATTCCTGCAATTGCCCACGAAGCTCATTTGGCCGGTGCGTTTGTGATCATGGACAATTCGTGGGCTTCCCCGCTCTTTTTCCAACCATTCGCGCATGGCGTCGACATCTCGGTGCAGGCGGCCACTAAATATCTCGTGGGACATTCCGATGCCCTACTTGGGGTCGCGACCGCCAGCGAAGCAGCATGGCCGCTGCTTCAGCGCGGCGCCTACGACTTTGGTCAAACCGCCGGACCCGACGATATGTTCTTAACGCTGCGCGGCATTCGGACGCTTGATGTCCGCCTGCAACGACACTGGGAAACCGGTTTGTTGCTGGCGGAGAGCCTACTTGATTACAAGATCGTCAAACGTGTGATGCACCCCGCTTTGCCGCAGGATCCCGGTTATACTTTATGGAAGCGTGATTTCACTGGTGCCAGCGGCTTATTTGGAGTCATTCTGCATCCGGTCGAGGATCGCGTTGTCCACGCGCTATTCGAACGCCTGAAACTGTTCGGGATTGGACTTTCGTGGGGAGGCTTCGAAAGCCTGATGGTGTTGGCGGATAAAGCGGTACCGGGGGTCGATCGGGGCGGCGGCCATATCATCAGAATTCACGCGGGTTTGGAAAGCGCCGCCGATCTAGTTGAAGAAATGCGGGAGGCTTTTTGCTATGCTTGCAGTATTGCGTGACTTGACGGGCACATTGCCGCCCGAGGATGCGGGACAAAAATGAAGGATTTAGCTTCCGCGAAGATTGCAACGCTCCGGCCTGCGACGAAGATAGACAAGCCTGTGATGGCCGGCTTTGTTACCGAGACTTTCCGGCAGAGCGACCACGCGTCAGAGACCATCCGGCGCGCGATCGCCCGCTGCGACCTGATGCCAGGCGCTACCGTGTCTGAGTCCGAACTTGGAAAGCGCTTTAATCTCAAGCGTGCTCCGACCCGCACCGCACTCGAACGCCTCACCGTTCACGGATTGGTGCGTCCGATGCACCGACGTGGCTATCAGATCAAGCCGATCACGCTGCGCGACGTCAACGATCTTTATCAACTACGTGAGATCGTTGAACGGGCTGCAGTCCGGATTGCCGTGGGACGCGTGGATGAAGCCAGTCTGCGGCAACTCGACAAGGTATGTTCGGAAACCTACACACCGGGCGACCGTGACAGCGAAGAAGGCTTCCTGCGAGCCAATCTGGAATTTCACATGCTCATCGCCCACTCCACGGGCAACGAGCGACTGACCAGCACGGTGCGCAATGTTCTCAACGATCTGGAACGAATCTTCCATTTTACAATGACGACGCGTAACCGGACCGAGGAAATGCGTCACGAACACGAGGCGCTGATCGTGGCCCTGTCTAAGGGCAACGCTGTCGAGGCAGAGCGAGCCATATGCGATGAATTGTCGGCTTCAAAAGCAGTAGTACTCGACGCGCTGATGTCGTCCGCAAGCCTGCTCGACGTCAACCTGACCACTGACTCTCCGATTTCGCGTCCAAGCGGTGTGCTGGGGATTTTTCCGGCATGAGTAGGACGGAGCAACGGAAGGTTTCATCGGGTTCTTCGCATGACGGCCTAACAATGGATGTTTTCGTCTGATGACAATTCCCGCCCAGGAAAACCTATGAGTACGAAACGGGAAGAGTCTGCTAGACGACGCCTCATCGTCGGGATCAGTGGTGCATCCGGTGTCATTTATGGCATTCGCCTGCTTGAACTATTAAGGGAATGCCAAATAGAAACGCACCTCATTATGTCGCGGGCGGCACAGCTCACATTGAGTTACGAGACAAACCTGAAGATCTCGGACGTCGAGAAGCTGGCGACCGTGGTTGAATCGTATACAGACATAGGTGCGTCTTGCTCGAGCGGATCATTCAAAAATTCCGGCATGATTATCGCGCCTTGCTCCATCAAGACGATGTCGGAGATAGCGACAGGCATTACACCGAATCTGCTGTCCAGATCCGCAGATGTCGCGCTCAAGGAACGCCGCCGGGTGGTTTTGCTGCTGCGAGAAACTCCGCTGCATATTGGTCATATCCGCACGATGGCCGCCGTTACAGAAGCAGGTGCCATCGTTTACCCACCAGTGCCGGCCTTTTACGCCATGCCGAAATCGCTCTCGGAGATGGTGGATCACACGCTTGGACGCGTGCTGGATTTGTTCGACATCGATGTCGGAGCCGTGCGCCGCTGGAGTGGCGAAAAAACGCGACCGTCGATTGTGGTGAAAGAATAACATCTAACAAAGAGCTTCGACGTTCATGACGTCATCCCGATCCGATCTCGATGCGGACAGCTGGGCTTTCGACCTTCGTGTTTACGCGTGGCCAGGGGTCGCGGATGCCTGTTTAACGCTGCAGGACCGAGCGGGGGTCGATGTCATGTTACTCCTCATTTGCGCTTTTGCTTCCGTTGAAAAACGCATCCTGCTAACGCAAGCGGAAATTCGCGAGATCGATGAAGCGTGCCGGCCTTGGCGCGAAGAGGTCGTGCGCTCGCTTCGCTTGATTCGCAAAAGATTGAAGACCGGGCCCCCGCCCGCCCCTGATGACAAGACGGAGCAATTCAGGAAAACAATCAAGGTCGCGGAACTTGCGGCCGAACGCCTGCAAAACCGGCTGTTAGCGGATCGCCTGCCGCTCAAGCCTGCGGAGCGCAACGCGATAAGTCCAGAGGATGTTCGTAACGTTCTTCGCACTGTGGTGCGACTTGCTCTTGAAAGACAAGACAAAGGAGAGACCGAAATTTTCGACCATCCCATCGACGTCATCGTCGCGGCAGCCATGCAACATGCGCCCTAGCGAAAATGGCGACAGCGCCAAAAGAATTCAAATTCTTGAAGGAGCGCGGACGATTTTCATGTCCCGCGGCTATGACGCAGCGAGCATGGGAGAAATTGCCAAATCAGCCGGAGTTTCAAAGGGTACGCTTTACGTCTATTTCACCGACAAAAATAAATTGTTTCACGCCATCGTAGATTGGCAATGCTCCCTGCAGGGATTCGTGTCTCTGACGATTGATCTGGATGGCGATGTCGAAAAGGTTCTTAACACGATCGGGCAAACATACATGGAATTGCTTTGTCGTCCCAACGGGGGATCGACTATACGCACTGTCATGGCCATAGCAGAACGCATGCCCGCAGCTGGTCGCTGCTATTACAAAAACGTCGCTGGAGCATGGCAGGAGAAAGTTTCTGCATTTCTCAGAAAACAGGTTGATAGCGGCAGACTTACTGTAAACGATTGTGATCTTGCTGCATCGCAGTTTCTGCTATCCTGCCAAGCAACTCTGTTCACCCCGTTTATTTTCCAAGCTAGTCCCGCGCCGTCGTCCGCACATATCCGAATAGTGGTCGAAAGCGCCACGCGCATGTTTCTGTCCGCCTATAAGCCAGTCACTTCTGACCTCATTCCCGATGATGGCGCTGCCGCAATGACGACAACCAGCTGAGTTTCTGCATTTACATTGAGAACAATGCCTGCGCTGCGGGAGCTGGACGCAAGCTACAAGCCCTTGACATAACCTGCGTCCGCATCGATCAGCGCGCTGTGAAACAAGGATCCGGTGTCCGAAAGAACGAACGCTACAATCGACGCGATTTCCGAAGACTCGCCTATGCGTGTAATCGCTGCATCGGAAGCCAACCGCGACTCTGCGGACGGGCGGTCGATGCGTTCCGAGTTCATCAATTTCAAGATGCGTTCCTCGAGGCGATCAGTTCGAATTAGGCCAGGATTAACGAGATTGACACGAACGCCATCCTCACGACCGAGATCCGCCAATGCCTTAGTGAACGCCATCATTGCCGCATTGACCGAGCTGCCAATTGTAAACGGCTTATCAGGGGTTCGGCCGCCAGCGCCGCCTATATTGATGACCGAACCACGGGTTTCTTTCAGATGCGGCCAAAACATTCTGCACATTTTCACTGCACCGAGCAGCTTAAGCCTGAACCCATCGTCCCAGTCGGCGTCAGAAAGCTCAAGAAAATTACCGCGCTTTGTTGCGCCAGCATTGTTAACGAGAATGTCGATCTTGGAAAACGTCTTCGCAGCAATGTCTGCCACCTCCCTTGGAAATTCATTCGTGCTAAGATCTCCCGAAACGACAACAGCCTTTCGTCCAAAGGTGCGAACTTCTCTGGCTACGATCTCTAAGGCCTCTTTGTCGCGTGCCACAAGGATAAGGTCAGCGCCGTGGCGCGCTAGTTCGATAGTTATGGCATAGCCAATGCCTCGACTGGCACCTGTGACAATCGCAACTTTCCCATGCAAGCTCCGCAGAGTTATTTCGTCGGCATTCATTTTTGAATTCTCCACGCAATTAGTTTGTTTTCATCGTTATTCTACCATTGCGAATAACAACGCAAAATGCAGTAAGACCGTGCTGTCGGCCGCCAAATGCAATGCAATGACATGAGGCTTTGTCTGGGGAAGGACTTTCGATGCAACGTCGACACATGAACATGTTTGGCTGAGCGATTCAAAGACACCGGCGCACGACATCACCAAAGTGAACCGCGACAGGCTGGCGATGAGCGGGGATGGAGAAGATCGAGGCCTACGATCAAATGGAAAACATCACCGATCTGGCGATGCCGAGCGACCAGAACAGAATAGTAACTTTTGAGAGTAACCGGCGCAAAAAGCCGTGAGATTACAATGCAAGTGCAGTGGTGGTGCGCTCGGAGAGCGGTCGCATTTGCTGGGATTTCAATGATTTGCCGAGATGGACGAAAGAGCCCGGTGCATTTCCCGCATATAGGTGCCTTTCAAACGGAATACCTAACCTACGGATTGTCGGGCTCTCCGATTGAAACGCGACTACCCCTTCGCTAGCACTTACCGGATACTCGTTCTGCAGCGACGAAAGCTGACAGCCATTTCAGTTTATGGACGGACGGGCGGATGATACTAGCGTTCTGTCAACGATGGATCATTGCGGACGCCGTCGCTCGGTCACCACGCGTAGCGCACGACGCCTTTGCCGGCGTAAGAGTTCGTCACGCTGGAAAATTCGCCTTCGAACGTGCCGGCAAGACTCCACCCGTTGAGCCATTTCACCTCACTCGATGCGGTGACGAGCGCGGCGTCCGCCGCCTGCGCCGCTCCGTTGACCACAAAGGATGCGCCTGGCAGCGTTTGGAAAGTGGCACCAATGGCGTGATCGGGATCGAAATTGTGCGCCCATGCCGCACGGCCCCGCAGGGTCAGGACGGCATCATTGAGTGCAAAAGATTTATCCGCGCGAGCGCCGAGTTCGCTGCGCGTGGCCGTTGCATCCTTCGACGCATAAGACAATGCGAATGTGTTTGCGCCCGACGACGCCTGCTCGGCATAGGAAGGCAGATCGAACAGCGTGACCTGTCCCGCGGCATAGGGAGTCAACCCCATACCGCCGAACAACGGCGAAACAAACCGATAGCCGCTCTCGACGCGTCCCGAATAGGCATTGGCATCGAACGAGGCATGCAGGCGGTCAACGCCTGCCGCCGTCACCGTGCGGTCGGTCGTGATGTTCTGCCAGCCATAGGCGAAGGCAGCGGTGAGGTAAGCCTGGCCCATCTCGTGTCGCACGAACGCACCGGCCTGGAACAGATCGGATCGGCCGCTGCCGCCATTGGCAACGCTGAAGTTCGTGCCGCCACCTGCCAGAGCAAAACCCACCAGCGTATCCGGCGACAGATGATAGTCCGCGCCCGCAGCGCCACCGTAAATCTGGCTGGTCGCAGTGTTCGATCCTGTCACGCTATTGCCTGTCGTTGTCTGCGAGCCGCCATAACCCGCACCCCATAAGCTCCAACGTTCTTCGAACGTCTGGGACGGCGCCTTGCGATAGATCGCGGCGTAGGCATCGCGCGCGTTGGCCGAAAGTTGCTTACCTCCCCCGGCATAACTCATCGCATTGTTCTGGTCGGCGTATTGTGAGGCAGCACCATTCGTGGCCGTATCGCCGCGTCCGGCCACGAATGGGTCGGTCATCACGCCCATGAACAGGTTCATGGCATCGAACGTCGCCTGTTGACTGCCGGTCGCCAGTTCACCGGAAACCTGCGTCAGGCCGGCCGGTGACAATCCACCAAATGCGAACGGTATCTGACCGTTTGCTGTGAAAGAGTTCTGCAAGGCTGTCGCGACGTTACGTTGATTGACGTTCAATCCGCCGGTTGGGCTAACGAACTTCAGTTCGATATCGAGAAAGGCGTTGTTGGTGTCGTAGCTGAGCGTCGTGCCGAAATTCGGTGAAGATGGCACCGCGCCGGCGAACGTACCGTTAATACCGAGCCCCGCCGTCAGGATCGTATACTGCCGGTTGACATAGCTGCCGGGGGCAAAGACGGCATTCACCGTCCCGCCGGTCAGCGTGGCGGTGCCGGTGACATTGGCGGACGAGGCCACCGATGGATCAAGCTGCACCCGATAAAGTGAGCCGGACTGGAAAAGGAGGTTTCCCTGAACCGTCATCGACGATCCCGGTGTGCCGTTGCCGGGTGCGAACGTGCCGCCGGAGGCGACATTCGTGTCTGCCAGGGTACCGGTACCGCCGAGCACGCCGCCGCTGAACACGGTGGCGGTCGAGGAAGCGATGGAGCCATCCACCAGCAGTGTGCCGCCCCTGACACTGGTCGGACCGGTATAGGTATTGGTTGCGGTCAGTGTTGTGGTGCCGGAGAGAACATCCACTCCGTTATTGTCGCCATTGCCGGCGATGACCGGCGCGAACACATAGTCGGTCGCGTTGTGATTAAAGACGATCTTCCCAGTGCCCTGACCGAAGAGGACTTGCGAGGTCTCCAGCGCACCCGGAGCAACGGCCGCCTGCCCTGCGGCGGCGCCGATGTTGAGCGTGCCGGTCGAATCTGTCTGCGTCGCGATAAATAAATTCCCTGCCGAGACTTTGCCGAAATTGGCGATTGTCAATGTGCCGACTGCCCCCGGCGTTACGGGACCGGCAGCATCGCCGCCCAGATAGATATCGCCGGAGGACTTCAGCAGCGAATTCGGTCCGGTGACGGTCGCAATACCGTTGACGGCGCCGCTCACCATCGAGCCCAAGGAGCCGATGACAACAGCGCTTGCTGAAACCATCCCGCCATTTTCAACCTGCAGCGTGCCCGGTCCGGTCGAAGCAACAAACAAGCCATCTGTTATGTTCCACGTCGAACCGGAGCCGCTGACGATCACAAGGCCGGAACCTGTTCGCGAGCCAATGTTAGCAAACAGGCTATCAACCTTGCCCTGGTTTTCGATCGTGAGCGTGCTGGTTCCCTGGTAGCCGATCTCCAGGTTGTTCGTGGTCCAATGCGATCCCGCGCCCGTCACCTTGGCTGAAGCGGTCTCTCCAGAGAATGCGCCAACTTCGGCATAATCGCTTTTGACGGAGCCGCCGTTCTCGATGACCAGCGACCCACTGTTGACATGCGTAGTGGAGGCGCTTGTTCCAAGCGCGCCGGTCACGCTTAACGTTCCGCCATAAACATACACCCCACCCGAGAATCCGGAGCTGTCGGCGGTCAGCCTGGTCGTGCCGGCATCGGCGAAGATCGTGCCGTTTCCTGCTAGCGCCGTCGAGAAACCGTAATCGGTTGCGGTGTGATTGAACACAAGGCGACCGTCGCCCAAACCGAACGTGAGCGCCGCCGCATCGAGAATGCCCGGAGCGACCGGGCCTGTCCCGGAGCCGATAATCAGTATCCCCGTCGATCCGCTTTGGTTCGCCAGCGTGACCGATGGCGCGCTCAGTTTACCGCTATCCGCAAGTGTAACCTCACCTACGCTCGTATCCCCTATGATGATGCCAGTCGGGTCGGTGAAGGTCGATCCGGAGCCAGTTACGATCAACCTGTCGGGAGAAAGAAGCGTGCCTCCGTCGACCTTGGTTAACATACCGCCGCTAAAGTTGACGGTTCCGCCGCTGCTGACGGTGAACGTGCCCTGGTTGGTGAACTCGCCGTTGGTTTTTGTCAGACTCCCGCTGTTGCTGACCGTCACGCTGCCTAAGGTCGGAGTATCATTATTGATAAGGGCAGAACCGGAACTGATAGTCACGTTGTCCCCGGCCGCCGGAGCAGTATTGCCGGTCCAGTTCGCACCGGTAAACCAATCGGACGAAACGGCGCCGGTCCATGTCCGGTCTGCTGCGTGGCCGGGCATGGCTGTCATCGCAAGCGCCGCGCCCAACGCAGTCGAGGCCAGCAGCCGGATGCAATTTCTCGCGTGCACGCCGCGTGACGCCGCGTTGCGAGCCTTGTTGAATTTCAATTTTTGCATGGTCCCAGCCCCAGTCGATCAACGCCAGACAAGAATCGTCTTGCTTCGCGTCTCAGCCATCATGGCGACCGACTTAACGAATCGGGCCAACTGACGCGTCACCCGATCGGGCTATCGGGACAGGATAAAGCCACGATGTGTCCAGGATGCATCGACAAGCATGAGCCTCTCGCGGAAAAATGGCCGCAGAGATTCCTCATTCGCAAAACTTTCATTTCCGCGCACAAAGAGCTTCGCATGCGCGCATGCCACACGGAATAAGGGGTGTGTTGTCAGGAGAGTTGGATCAACGCGGCACACTTGAATTGATCGCTAATTCGTTCTGTCCGGTCTGATGGAACCAATCGGCAACGCGCCCAGCAACCGGGCGAGCCCAACTTGCGAATGCACGCCGGTTTTTTCGAAACAGCGCTTGAGGTGCGTCTTCACAGTCTCTGGCGACAGGCCGAGTGTCGTTGCGGTCTGCGGACCGGAAAGACCGCTTGCGACCAGAACCGCCACGCGCGACTCGGCCACCGTCAAACCGAATGCGTTTTGTATCGCGGCGGACGCCGCGCGTGCCGGTGCTCCGGGGTCAATGATCAGCACCAAAACACGCGAAGGCTCGAGCAATTCCCACATCACGAATGCCGCAGGCGGAAGCGGAACCGGCAATATCAGCAGGGGCGCAGCGCCTGATGGACGACTTAACCGCAAGGGTTCGCCGAGCTCGTCGCCGGCTCCAGTGGCAACCGCAAGGGCCTGCGCGAGAGCCTTGGACAAAGCCGATGTCTCGGCAGGCAAGGCCGCGGACAATTGCAAGCTGCCATCCACACTGAATGATAGTCCATCGCCTGCTTGCAGCAAAACTTCAGCGGCCGGATTGGCGTGGGTAACACGCCCCTTGCCGTCGAGCAGCAGCGCCGGGTTCGGCATCAATTGCAAAACTCTTTCCAGTTGCCTGGTGCCGTCGGCCAAATGCCCTAGTTGAAGTGATGCATTGAGCGCACGATCAAGATGCGGCGCCAGCCGCTGCAAGCGCCGGACATTCTGATGAGCTCTCTCCACTCCACGGGCCGACAAACAAAACCCGAATCCGCCGATTCCGCCATTTTGCGACATCGCAGCATGTTTTGTGTTCATGATGTCGACATGACCCTGGGGCCGAAGAACGTCGGCGTAAAAACCGCTTTTGAAGAGTGAACCCGGTTCAAGCAGCGAGTTGACGATGACTGCCGTGTCAAACGGAGCGTCCACCATCGCCGTCGACCATGGATTCCATGCGTAGTGGTCTCGGACAAGCACTCCATGCTCTTCCGACAACCTTCCATAGATCGCGATCTGCGCGCCTTTCCCTTTCGCCGGAATGTGAGTCAACATTCCGCCCTCAGCCTCCAGATGATCTGAAATTCGAGTCAGAACTTCTTTCCAACGACCCGGATCCGCGACAGCACCATAGATCAGATCAAGCAAGGAATTGTGCTTGGATGATCCCATAACGGATCGCCTCCGCAACTCGCGGCCATCAAACCGGCAAGTAAGTGTTCCGCTGACGAGATGGGCGTAAGGTTATCCGGTCTGCGTCAAAATGCATCCCCCGATAGGGTGAAAAGCATCACCCTTTCGAGGGAGGCACCAGCACCAGAGCAATATCAAATGCTTGTTGCGCTCAAATGAAAATACCGGGGCTGGCGAGCACTTTCCGTCAGAATTCCATCCCGCGTTCGGTCAGATTGAAAAGTCGCTCGACAATCTCAATCCATCCAGCTGGCGGGCTTCAGAAATTCGCGCGACGTGAAGAATTTCGGTGACGCTCATTCAAGTTTGGAATGCGCCGTCTCTTTAATAGTGAATATCGTTATTGCGGTGATAGCAGCACCTGCAATCACATAATAACTGGGCGCTATCGGTTGATTGGTGACTGAAATCAACCAAGTGACAATAAACGGCGCGGTGCCACCGAAGATCGCCACTGACAGGCTGTAAGCCGTCGACATCCAGGTTGCGCGATTACTTGTAGAAAACAACTCGGAAATCGCGGCCGGCCCCGGACCCGTCATCGCCGAAAGCATCAATGTGAAAAGGCACTGTATCCCCACGAGGAGCAGAAAGGACTTTGTTGAAAGCAAAAGATAGAACAAGGGATAGATGAGGACCACATAGCCAATGGCTGACGCGAACATCACTGGCTTCCTTCCGATGCGATCGGATAACCGGCCCATGAATGGGATAGCCACGACTGCCACGGCTATTGAAACGGTTGTGGACCACAATGACAGTTCACGAGGTATGTTCAGGTACTTTTGACTGAAGGTCGGCATGTATTGGAGCATGACGTAAAAACCGACGGCCCAGTGCACGGTAAGACCAAAGACTTGCAGGAAAGCAAAAACAGGCGATTTCGGCTCAACCGACTCTTTTTTAGCCGCGGCTTCACGGAACGCCGGGGTTTCATCAACATGCCGTCTTGTATAGATGCCAACTGGAAGAAGGATCCCGCCCAATATGAAAGGGATACGCCAGCCCCAATCGTTCATCTGACTATCCGAAAGCGTGGTTGCAACCACCGCTGCGACAGCGGACCCCAACAGAAGACCGCCGGCCACGCTCGCTTGTTGGAAGCTACCAAAGAAGCCGCGGCGATGCGCGGGTGCCCATTCCACCATGAATGCAGTGGCGGTGCCCCATTCGCCCCCGGCTGAAAATCCCTGCGTCAAACGGAAGATCACCAGCAGGATCGGAGCGGCAATACCAATTGATGCATAACTGGGAATGAAACCAATGCCGACAGTTGAAACTGCCATTAGGAATAGGGTCAGAACGAGGGCCGCGCGTCGACCATATTTATCGCCCATCCACCCGATTACGAAAGCGCCCAAAGGGCGAGCCAAAAAACCAATTCCAAAAGTTGCAAATGTCGCAAGAAGTGCGGTCGTCTCGTTCTCGGAAGTAAAAAACTTGGACGCGATAATTGTCGCGAGGAAAGCGTAAACCGCGTAGTCGTACCACTCGACAACCGTGCCGATGACACCTGCTGCGATAGCTCTGTTTCTATTGGAATCGGAGACTACTGAAACTACACGCTCGGCCCCAACCCCCACTACATGCGACATGGCACTTCCTCTCTCATAAAAATTGCTCCCGCACTTCCGAGGGCTTTTCGCTTGACTATTTACAACGTCCGCTTTCTCAAGCCGGTACTGGTGGTGATCGACGATATGCCGAAGCAATTGAAAGGCTGACTGTCCTTCTATGCTGGCGACCGCTGATCGAACTCCATTGCCGCCTCCCTCATCGACAGGAACACAGCGTTCATTTTCTTAAGAGAGGCTATGAGGTTTTCCAGGAAGATCATTCGGTGACCTCGGCCGATCACGTAGGGATGGCACACGAAGGTGAGAATTCCCCACTCCTCAATGTCGTGCATGTACTTGAAATCGTCGATCCAGTTTTGGAGCACGCTGTTTGCCGACATCAAGCCGGGCATCAGCGACGTTGGGGTGCGAAGAAATTCAAAATGGGGGAAGTCGTCTAAATTCCAGCTCAATGGAAGTTCAACCAGCCGGGTTAGCTCTCCGAAAATAAGGGGGCCATCGGCTTGAACCTTGTCGCCTATCCGAATCCGATAAGGGGTGTGATCGTGCCCCATCATGCTGCTCTCGTACAAAAAGCCGTGCTTGAGCAGAAGACTCGCGGTAACTTCGCTAAGGTCAAAACTAGCCGAGCGATAACCTACGGGATTGCTTCCAGTGATCTTCGCGATTAGTTCACTGGCGCGTAACAGATCGGCTTCTTCTTTTTGAGGTTCGAGGTTCGCTGGCGGGATGTGCGTCCAGCCATGATTTCCGATTTCATGCCCCTCCGCATGGATAGCCCTGGCAAGATCGGGATAGGTCGCGATAACGATCCCCGGAATAAAGAACGTCGAGCGAATATCGTACTTTTTAAGCAACTTCAGTATTCGAGGGATCGCAACAACACTGAACTCGCCGCGGGAAATTGACGTCGGGGAAGTCAATCCGCGCGCAGTCAGACCGGACCACGCATCCGCATCGAAAGTAAGACAAGCAATGTGGCGCGACAACACACTCTCCTCAGTTTGATACTGCGATCACGTTGCTATTTGTTGCTTCATCAAAAGCGTCAACGTCTTCCCTCATGTAAGGTCGCGGCTTTTTGCATAACGAAAGCCCTGCTGTTTCGAAAATCAACATTGCGCCAAGCTATCGTCCTCCGGAGACGTTCAGAGTCGTGCCAGTGATGTATGAAGCTTCGTCCGAGAGCAGGAACAGCACGCCGTTCGCCACTTCTTCCGGTCGCCCCGGACGCCGGAGAAGAACCGTTTGTTCAACGCGCGGCCGCATAATCGCGTCTGCAACATCATGGGCTGAAGTATCGATGATCCCGGGACGGACCGCGTTGATTCTGACGCCGAGATCTACAAAGTCACGGGCACTCGCAAGCGTGAAGCTGTCGATTGCGCCTTTGCACGATGCATAAAAGCTAAGACCCGGATTATCCGGACGAACGGCTGCGAGCGACGATATATTGACAATTGCGCCCCCATGGCCGCCTGCGATCTTCGACATGCGTTTCACAGCAGCTTGTGTGCAGAGGATCGCGCTGAACACATTCAAAGCGAAAATTCGCGCTATGGTTTCCCCACTTGCATCCAAAGTAGACTGACGATCACCCGTATCGCCAACATTGTTCACTAAAGCCGTAATCCGTCCGACCTCATTGTCCATCCGCTGGAACAATCGTATGACCTCGGATTCTTTCGTGACATCGGCCTCTATCGAGGTCGCTTTCCCACCTTGTGAAAGAATGCCATCGACAACCTCTTTTGCTCGCCGCTCATCACCGAGGTGATTAATTACAACCGAATAGCCACCCTTTGCCCCGCCCATGGCTATTGCCGCGCCAATGCCTCGACTGCTTCCCGTAACCAGAAGCACATCATTTTTTTCAACGTCATTTTGCTCCGGCTTCACGATATCGAGGCTCCGTAGGATCGCCGGCTGCGAGACAACCAAAAGCAAGTGTAAAGCACCGACGGCTGCACGAACTCATATTCCGTCACGTCGTGCCGATGCCTTAGCTCTGCTTCGCAAAAGAATGAAGTCGATTGCTTCAGGGTCAAAATAGAATATTCATTTTCATATAAGTCAACCTACTTGAATAAATTTGCCATCATGCGGCCGTCTAGCGCTCCCTTTCATAGCTCGATGCTCATTTTCATTGCAGTCCTTGCCTACAGGTTCTGCTGCAAGGCGGCTTTTATCTTCGCAACTTCGCATGCCGGCGTCACCATTCAACGCAAGTGCGAAGCTGGATGCTTCCAATACGACCATAAAAATAATACTCAGCCATGATCTCATGGCAGAAAGGCACACGACCATTAAGAGAAAGAGCAGTTGAGCGGGTCGCTGGCCCGCGACGCGAGCCCTCCCCTACGAATAACAAACGAATAATTATCGCGCCTATTCTTCCGAATGAAGCCATTCGACCGGCCGGTTATTACTATGACGCCCCGCAAAGCCACCGGTGCGGTAATTATTCAAACAACTTAACTTATATGAAAATTGATAAACTAATGGGGCATTGGATGATATAACACCGTGAATTCCAGCGCTGTTTCACGAGTGTTGATGCACCCGCCAGCATCGATAATACTGAAATTGGTTGGCGCGATGCGCATTTCGTTCCGCGAAATATGCGCGTAGCCGGCGAGCGCTTACAGCAAAAGCTGGCCTGGCAAATACTCCTTGCTGCACCGACCGCCAGTCGAAACAAAAATGGAAGTGTGGTGATCCATTGATTGGAACGATGAAGCATATTAAGAAAAAGCGCAGTTCTGTATCCAAAAAAGAGAACCTCCGGGGAGCGCCTGGCCGCCCGCCCTCCGAACTGAGGGATGCTCCGCCGATGGGTATGAAGCTGCGCCATGCGCGCAAGGTGAAGGGTATGAAGCTTACCGAACTCGCCGTGAAGGCGGAAATCTCGGTGAGCATGCTGTCCAAGATCGAGCGAGATCAAGCCATCCCGTCATTGCGGACATTGCACAGGATGGTGCGTGTTTTAGAGACCAATATCGCGGGTCTGCTCGCGCCGCCACTCACAGATTCTGATGTTGTCTCGCGCCCCAAGGAGCGACGACGCATCTCTGTGAGTTCGGTGAGACCGGGACGCGGCATAATACTTGAGTGTCTCATTAGCGATCCAGAAACTTCGCTCATGAACGCAAACATCCATATTGTAGCCGTTGGAGGCGGTAGCGAAGGCACCATTGTGCATGAAGGCCAAGAGGTGGGATATGTTCTCAAGGGCGACTTGAAGTTGCAGGTCGGGAAAAAGTTCTATGTCATCCACGAAGGAGATTCGTTCTTTTTCCCGTCTAACCTGCCCCACGGCTACCGCAACATCGGAAAGTCGGTTGCACGCATTCTTTGGGTGAACACACCTCCTACCTTCTAACTGCCATTAGGTGCCGATCGACAGAGGCGGGTATGTTCCTCAGCGTTTTTGAAGTTTTCAAAATTGGCATCGGTCCCTCGTCATCCCACACGATGGGGCCGATGACCGCTGCACGCCGCTTCCTTACGCTGCTAAGTCAGTCAAAGGATCAACGGCATATTTTAAGACTGCGTGTGAGGCTTTATGGCTCGCTGGCATTCACCGGCAAGGGCCATGGTACAGACAGGGCCGTTGCATTTGGATTGCTGGGCCACGTACCCGCCGACTTTGATGCCGAAATAGCCGAGCGGGAATTTAAGAAACTGCTCGAAACAAAGAAGATTTACCTTCCTGGGTCACACGCGGTTACATTTGATCCTGTGGACGACATCATTTTCGACTATGGTCCGCCGCTGTCTGGTCACGCAAATGGGCTCATTTTCGAAGCTGCCGACCGGGACGGCAACACATTACTTACTGAAACTTACTATTCGATCGGTGGAGGTTTTGTCGTGACTGCCACCGAGCAGCAGATGAATGTAGCCGCAGCTTCGGAAGATAACGCGTCTTTGCCTTATCCATTCGATAACGGCGCGGCGATGCTAAGCATGGCGCGCGAGAGCGGCCTCTCCATCGCGGCGATGAAATTTCGAAATGAGACGGCTATTCGATCCTCCGACGAGGTGTTCATCAACGTCGCACGCATCTGGTCAACGATGAACGCATGCATTGAGCGCGGGTTGATCCTTGATGGTGAATTGCCCGGTGGCTTGAAGGTGCGCCGTCGGGCAAAAAGAATTCACCAACAATTGCTCGCAGAACGGCTGACGAATTCCAGTCAGCCTCATGTGGTGTCCGATTGGCTGAGCGTTTATGCAATGGCCGTCAATGAAGAGAATGCTGCCGGTGGCAAGGTGGTAACCGCACCGACTAACGGAGCGGCAGGAGTTATTCCCGCAGTCCTTCGTTACTATCTGGACCATTGCGCAGGGGCCGAACAGGCTAAAGTCATTGATTTCTTACTGACCGCCGCGGCAATCGGCGGTCTTGTCAAACATAATGCCTCCATTTCAGGAGCAGAGGCCGGGTGCCAAGGCGAAGTTGGTTCGGCTGCCGCCATGGCTGCAGCTGGATTATGCGCAGTGCTCGGTGGCACACCCGAACAAGTGGAGAATGCAGCCGAGATTGCACTTGAACATCATCTTGGCATGACTTGTGATCCCGTTGCTGGGTTAGTCCAGGTGCCATGTATCGAGCGCAATGGCATCGCGGCGACTAAAGCAGTCGCAGCAGCTTCACTTGCATTGCGTGGAGACGGATCGCACTTCATGCCACTTGATAATTGCATTGAGGCAATGCGCCAGACAGGCATAGAAATGAATTCAAAATTCAAGGAAACGAGTTTGGGAGGATTAGCCGTGAACCTGCCTGAGTGCTAGCTTTGAGAAGCCTCACGCTTTGACTTAAAAAATAAAGGCTCGCACCCACTATGAGCAGGAATCATTGTGTTCAATTCCCGTTTTTTCAGCACATCGAAGGAAGGGCTGATCTGCCGCCCGCGTAGCGCATCAATGACGCCGCCGAAAAGGCTGTCCGTCAACCGAGCCTGACCGGAATCTTGGCCAATGTCTTTGAAGTTTGTAAGAGCTTTCGCGGCCGCCGCGCCGCAGCCATCTGCTGCAATCATTGCGTGATTCCGATGCGCACAAAGTCGCAACCAACGGCGAGAACAGGTAGTAACTTTGCGGAGTAATTTTCGGAAAAACCCCAGCGATTACAACGCTAAAACTGGGTCTGTGGTGCGCTCGGAGGGACTCGAACCCCCACGATTTTACTCACTGCCACCTCAAGGCAGCGCGTCTACCAATTCCGCCACGAGCGCTAAAGAGACCGGCTTAAGCTTGCGCCAACCGGATCAACCGGCGCCGATGTAACAAATCAATGATGGGGGGACAAGGGCTTGGAAGCGATTGCCGTCACCTAT
>DASWQB010000032.1:0-4931 GCA_036398335.1 Afipia sp.
GCGCTCATCGCCTTCGTCAAGGACATCATGATCTATATCGTGGTGCTGGTGGCGGTGGTGCTCGTGCCCGCCAAGCTCGGCGGCTACGGCGCGGTGTTCAGCGCCGCGAACGATGCCTTCACGGCCCGGGGCAGCGGCAGCCTGCTGCTGAAGCCCGGACAGTATCTGCCTTACGCCTCGCTCGCGCTCGGCTCCGCGCTGGCGGCGTTCATGTACCCGCACACGCTGACCGGCATTTTCGCCTCGAAGTCCGTCGACACCATCCGCAAGAACGCGGTGCTGCTGCCGGCCTACACCCTGCTGCTCGGCCTGATCGCGCTGCTCGGCTACATGGCTTTCGCCGCCGGCGTGAAAGTCGCCTCGCCGACGGACGTGGTGCCCGCCTTGTTCAAGGCGCTGTTCCCGTCATGGTTCGCCGGCTTCGCTTTCGCCGCCATCGGCATCGGAGCGCTGGTGCCGGCCGCCGTGATGAGCATCGGCGCGGCGAACCTGTTCACGCGCAACATCTGGAAGAGCGTCATCAATCCGAACATCGATCATGCCGGCGAAGCCAGCGTGGCGAAGGTCACCTCCCTGGTGGTCAAGGTCGGCGCGCTGGCCTTCATCCTGTTCCTGCCGACGCAGTTCGCGCTCGACCTGCAGCTGCTCGGGGGCCTGTGGATTCTTCAGACCTTCCCCGCTGTCGTGTTCGGCCTGCTGACCAAATGGTTCCGGCCGATTCCGCTGCTGATCGGCTGGGCCGCCGGCATAGGCTGGGGATCGTGGACGGCATGGAATGCCGGACTGAAGCCGCTGGCCTCGCTGAACTACGACGGCCATACCTATATTTTCTATGTCGGCCTCGGCGCAGTGCTGCTCAATATCGTGGTGGCGGTGATCGCCAACGCCATCCTGGTGGCGGTCTCACCAAAGACTGCGACCGCCGCGCGGAGTTAACTCCGCGTTGGCAGCAGGCTATCCGGCCAAAGGATTCAAACGAAAAAGGACGCGGAGTTTTCTCCGCGTCCTTTTTATTCATCATCGGCGTGAACCGATTGAGTCGGTACTTATCAACTCAGTACTTGCGGTGATTCCGGCGATAATGCCGATGGTGATAACCGCGCGGCGAAACGCCGAGCACGCCGTTAACACCGCCAACCGCGCCCCCCACGGCTCCGCCGACGACAGCGCCCACGGGGCCCGCATCGCGATTGCCGCGCCGCGCGCCTTCATCGATGCCCCGGAAAACGCCCTGGGCATGGGATACGTGCGGAACGGCGAGTATAGCCGTCAACGCCAGCGCGGACGCCAGTGCAAACCTGGAAAGACCGGTTCGGCTCCCGGCAATGGTGAGGGCAACTGATTTCATAACTAAATCCCTTTGTTCACGTTTCTGGTTATTCGACGAGACAACGTGAAAGGGGCGGAAAAGTTCCAGGCGTAGGCCGGAAGTCAATCCGAACAGCTGTAAAGCTGAATGCAGCGATGATTGGTCAGCCGATACATGGCTACTTCGCTTCCGAAAACAAAACATCAAAAACAGACTTCCGAAAGCAAACTTCAAAAATAAGCTTCAAAACAAAAAGGACGCGGAAGCCAAGCTTCCGCGTCCTTTTAACTAAGCGACAATCGCCGATTAGTGATGGCGGCGATGATGAACGGGGCGAGCCTCGATCACGGTCGTGGTCGGCGCGCCGACGATAGCACCAACTGCTCCGGCAGTGCCCTGAACGATGGCCGAGGAGAGGATGACCGCGCCGTTGACAGCGCCAACACCGGCACCAACGCCAGCGCCGACGGCACCACCGACAACGTAACCGACGGGGCCAGCAACGGCGCTACCCTGATACGCACCCTGCTGGGCGCCGCCGATAATGCCCTGAGCATGGGCGGCGAAAGGCACTGCAAGCGTCGCCACCAGCGCCACGGCGGCAGAGGTAAGAGCGGCTGATTTCATCGTAGATCCCTTTTTATTACGTTACATGGTCCGCTATATTTCATATCAAGGAATAAATTCCTTGATATGCATATTTCATTCGGCTCATAGAGCGACCGATTCACGATAGCCAATGCAATCCGCCATCACAACCGGCCAGAGCTGGAAAAAACCATTTTCCATACTTAACTGGTTCATTCGGCGGGTAGCCTGTGGGAGATATGTCACATGCGTCGGATATTGCTTACAATTGTGACGTTCGCGTCACTGGCAGCCGCCCCTGCATTTGCCGCGGTCACCATCGACGTCAACAAAAACATCCAGCAGATGACGGTCTCGGTGGACGGCGTGCCACGCTACACGTGGCCGATTTCCAGCGGCAATCCTTCACATGAGACGCCGAACGGCAGCTTCAAAACCTTCCGGATGGAAGAAGACCACTATTCGAAAGAATTCGACGATGCGCCGATGCCGCATTCGATCTTCTTTACCAGGCAAGGCCACGCCATTCACGGCACCGATTCAGTGGGCAAGCTCGGCACGCCGGTCTCCCATGGCTGCGTGCGTATCTCGCGCGCCAACGCGCAAACGCTATGGGATCTGGTCAAGGCCGAAGGACTGTTGACCACCACGGTCAATCTGACGGGCTCCTCGCAGATCGCGCTCGCCCGCAATCCGAAGACGCGCAGCAATGTGGCCCGCGGCGACAGCGGCCAGCCGTTGACGATCGCGCCGGAGACCGATCCCTACCGGACCACGGACCCCTACCAGACCGCAGACCCCTACCAGACCAATAACGATCAGGATCGCGTCTACCAGAATCGCGCGCCGCAGCCCCGCCCCCGCCAGTCCTATTATGGCGGCTATGCCGGCGCCGACGATCCGCGCTGGCCGCAACAACCGCAGCAGCGCCGGATTTATCCCGATCCACGCGGCGGCGGTTATATCGAGGAAAGCTACGATCCCAACGCCGGCTATACGCAGCGCCGGGTCTATCCGGGTCAGCAGCAATACTATCAGCAGCGCGGCTTCTTCGACTGACGGAATGAACTGAACTTAACGGTGTCGTCCCCGCGCAGGCGGGGACCCAGTTTGTTGTCTGCAAGAGATGGACTAAACGAATTGCTGTCCGGACTCGGAAGGCTCGCGTTCATTCAGAACCGGGAATGTCCTTAAGCCCATCAAAAAATTCTTTGGGTCCCCACCTGCGCGGGGACGACGAAAAGACTGGCACGGACCAAACCAGCTTGCCTACTCATCCCCGTCGCGCAGCCGCCGCCATACCGCGCCCAGCACGTTGGAATAATCGTCGGTCCACACCCGCTGTCCTATCGTCGCCTTGGTCTTTTCCCAACGCTCGTCCCATACCAGCTTGCCGATGTCGGCCGGATCGCGCACCGAGATCACGACATCCGTGGTGTAGATGAACTCGTCGTCGCGGCCTGAATCCTCGTCGAAGACCCAGCTCGATAGGCTGTTCTCTTGAGCGATGCCGACGATGACGCTCGCAAGATCGAGGTGACGGTTGGAGACGTGCACCACCACCGCGCCATGCGGCGCGAGCTTGCTCTTGTAGATCGCCATCGCTTCCTGCGTGGCGAGGTGAATGGGAATGGCGTCTGACGAATAGGCATCGACGATGATCAGATCGTAGAGTCCGTCAGGCTCGCGCGCGAAAGTCAGGCGCGCATCGCCGATCACCGGCTTCATGTCCGGCTGGCAAGCCTGGACAAACGTGAAGAATCTCGGGTCGCGCGCGGTATCGACCATGGTCTGGTCGATCTCGAAGAACGTCCAGTTTTCGCCGGGCTGCGAGGCGCACGCCAGCGTGCCGGCGCCGAGCCCGATCACCGCGACGCGCAGCGGCGTGCCCTTGTGGTTTTCGCGGACGGCGCTTATCGCAAGGCCGATGCCGCCGTCCTTGTGATAATAACTGATCGGCTCGGGCCGTCCGGTGACCGGCGTGCCGTCATTGTTGATGAATTTTTCCGCGCCGTGAATCGTCGTGCCGTGCATCAGCACGTGATATTGGCCGCGCGGCGAGGTCACCACGATCTTGTGAACGCCGAAGAAACTGCGCACCGTGAACTCACGGCCCTGATCGAGCGGATAGACACGAGTCACCACGAGGCCGAGCGCGACCAGAAACGCCAGCCGCCAGCGGTCGACCTTCCAGCGCACCGCGAGCAGCGCCGCGCTCACCGCGACGATCCCCGCCAGCCACACCCGATGATCTTCGAAGAATTTCGAGGTCGCTCCCGTCCGATAGGCGAAAGCGATAACGATAACGGCGGCGACCACCATTATCAGCCACAGCCAATTGCCTGCACGCGCGGCTGTCGCCTGCGGTGGCCGGCACAGCATCGCCAGCGCGAGCAGGATCGGATATTCGGCGATCCACGAAAACGTAAACGGCGCGACCAGTCCCGCGAACAATCCGCCGATCATGCCGCCGAACGACAGCGCGACATAAAATCCGGTGAGGTATTTTGCGGCGGGCCGCGTCCGCGCCAGTTCGCCATGACACGCCATGGCGATGATGAAGAAGCATACTTGATGCCCGCCGAGCGTGAGCAGGAGATTCTGCTCGCCGCCGATTGCGAGCAGGATGAGCACCCCCGCGATGGCGAAAGGCTGCAACGCCAGCATCCAGCGATGCGGCAACAGCGGCCGCGACTGGAACACCAACACCCAGGTCAAGAGATAA
This sequence comes from Afipia sp., assembly GCA_036398335.1. Lineage (GTDB taxonomy): Bacteria > Pseudomonadota > Alphaproteobacteria > Rhizobiales > Xanthobacteraceae > Afipia. The sequence goes on from DASWQB010000032.1 coordinate 4,623, forward strand.
AGCGAGAGCGGCAGCACCCACAGCAACGGCACGGCGGCGATATCGGTTGAGATGTGTGCGGTCACCGCGATCAACAGGCCGGAGGGAACAGCGGCCAGAAATATCCAGCGCGCACGCAGCTTCCAGCCAGGTGGCGGCGCATCGCCTTCGCTCGCCGCGATAGCTTGCGCCGACATCGGCGGGGAGCGCACCAGCAATACGCCGCAAATTGCGATCAGCACGATCAGCAATCCATAACCGCAGGTCCAGATCAGGTTTTGCGTGCGCAGCGAGAACAAGGGTTCGAGCAGCACAGGATAGGACAACAGC
>DASWQB010000033.1:0-3634 GCA_036398335.1 Afipia sp.
GATCGCCGATTACAGCAAGATTCGCGACGCCATCGAGGGCGTGTTTCCGGCCTTCAAGGATTACAATGCGCGCATCGCCAAGCCCGGCGGCTTCCGGCTTTATATCGCCGCTTCCGAGCGCGAATGGCTGACGCCATCGAAGAAGGCGAACTTCCTGATCTATCCCGGTCTCGATGAGGACGGGCAGGTCAGCGATGCGGATGCACTCACACTCACGACCTTGCGAAGCCACGACCAATATAACACCACGATCTATGGCCTGAACGACCGCTATCGGGGGATCAGCGGTCGCCGTGACGTGGTGTTCGTCAACGAAAGCGATCTGGCGAGCCGCGGCCTGAAGCATGGCGATCTCGTCGATATCGCCGTGACGAGCAGGCCGGGTGCAAAAGAGCGCGTCATGCGTAAAATGACCGCCGTGGCTTACGCCATCGCGAGGGGGTCCGTCGGAGCCTATTACCCGGAGGCCAATGTGCTGATCGCGCTGGATCAATACGACAAGCTGTCCGGAACGCCGTCCTACAAGTCGACGCCGGTGGTGATCCGGGCCTCGGCTGAGGATGGTCCCGCGCTCCAACCCTCGTAATTTGCTGTTGCAAATCACTTGCAACTAGCAAGAACTGCCGCCATAGTCGGGGAATGAACATTCCCCAGCCCGGATTCGAGCCGGACCCCAACACGCCGCAGGCACTCAATCCCGCCCTGCCTTCAGCACGGGGAGGCTGGCGTGCTGCTCGAGGCGAGCCGTCGCTGTCGGATATGTTCGGCTCGATCCGCGTCGCCAAAAACGGCGGGTTCTTCGCCAAGCTCGCCGCGTTCCTCGGGCCGGGCTATCTCGTCGCGGTCGGCTATATGGACCCTGGCAACTGGGCGACGTCACTCGCTGGCGGCTCCAAGTTTGGCTACGCGCTGCTGTCGGTGGCGCTGATCTCCAACATCATGGCGATCATCCTTCAGGCGCTGTGCGCGCGCCTTGGCATCGGCTCGGGCCGCGATTTGGCGCAAGCCTGCCGCGATGCCTTTCCGAAGTGGGTGTCGTGGCCGCTGTGGCTGCTCGCCGAGATCGCGATCAGCGCCACGGACCTCGCCGAGATCATCGGCACAGCCATCGGCCTCAATCTCCTGTTCGGAATTCCGCTGGAAATCGGCGTGCTAATTACCGCGCTGGATGTGTTCGTGATCCTCGCGCTTCAGGCGCTGGGCTTCCGCTGGATCGAAGCATTCGTGGTCACACTCCTCGGCGTAATCGCGGCCTGTTTCGCGATCCAGATCGCAATGGCCGATCCGGATTGGGGCGCGGTGATCCGCGGTTTCGCGCCGACCACGCAGATTCTCGCTAATAGGGAGATGCTCTATCTGGCGCTCGGCATTCTCGGCGCGACCGTGATGCCGCATAATCTCTATCTGCATTCGGGCCTCGTGCAGACGCGCGGCTATGGCGACACTGACGCCGAAAAGCGCGAGGCGATCAAGTTCTCGACCATCGATTCCACCATCGCGCTGTGTCTGGCGCTGACCATCAACGCCTCGATCCTGATTCTGGCGGCGGCGACCTTCCACAAATCCGGACAGACCGATGTTGCCGAACTCGATCAGGCGCACGCGCTGCTGGCACCGATGCTCGGCTCTGCGTTCGCGCCGACATTGTTCGGCATCGCTCTTCTATGTTGCGGATTGAACTCGACAGTGACGGCGACGCTGTCGGGTCAGATCGTGATGGAAGGCTTCATCAACATCAAGGTCGCGCCATGGGTGCGCCGTCTCATCACCCGCGCCATCGCCATTGTGCCGGCGGCGCTGGTGACGATCTGGTACGGCGAGAAGGGCACCGCGCAGCTCCTCATTCTCAGTCAGGTCATCCTGAGCCTGCAATTGCCGTTCGCCATCGTGCCGCTGGTGCTGTTCACCGCAAGCCGCGCCAAGATGGGCGCGTTCATCGCGCCGCGCTGGCTGACGTTCGCGGCTGCAATCACCGCCGCTATCGTGATCGCGCTGAACGCGAAACTGGTGTTCGATTTCGTGACGGGCTAGAAGACTGCGGCGATATGAACCGGTGCTGAACATTGGTAAATATGTCGTACCGTAAATCATCAATTTGAAGATGGTTCGCTGGCCGATCATTTGATAAGGATGGCATGGTCCATCTCCACATTCCCATGAGAGGAAGGAAGCGATCATCCAGTCGTCCTTGATCGATGTTCCAACGCTCATTGGCTACAGCGCGGTGCTGTTTGCCTTGATCGGCGGACTCTTTCTTGCCTTCTGGTTTCGAGAAGGCAGGCCCGCAAATCTCGTATGGTTCTGTCTTCCGTTTCTGATGGCTGTTCTCGGAGCGGCGTTTCTCGTTCGTCCGGAATTTTTGCCCGGCCGTTGGGGATTGCGGTTTGGAGCGCTGTTCATCCTGCTTGCCTACGGGTTCGGGTGGCAGGCGGTAAGGGCCTTCTACAGCCGGCGGCTGACGCCGCTCTATGTGATCCTTCCGGCGCTGTTCTGGTTTGTTCTCTCGGTTGCTGTTTTCGAGCCCGGGGAAATGCCTGCGGTCAGCGGCTCGATAAGACTGTTTCTTACCGCGCTCTTCAACGGCCTTTCGGCGCGAGAGTTCTGGCTGAGCCGTGAGGAGAATCTGCCATCGCGTTCGGCGCTGTTCTGGGTATTCACGTTCTACTGCGCGATCAGTGCTGCACGTATTCCTTTCATCGCATCTATCCCCGCGCCGCTTGGAACCGCGAAGACCGAAGTTTGGGCTGTGGTGACGTTTAACGTATTGGCCGTGACATTGGCTTTGACGGTAACGGCTTTCATGATCGCGATGTCGCGTGAACGGGTGTCGATGCAGCACTATCAGCTGGCGCTGCGCGATGCGCTGACGGGTGCCTACAATCGCCGTGCCTATCTGGAGCATATGCAGGCGTTCGATTCCGGAGCGACGGTATCGACCCTGCCTTTTTCCTTGGTGTTGCTCGACATCGACCGGTTCAAGTCGATCAACGACAGGTTCGGTCACGACATGGGCGATGACGTGATCAAGCTCGCGGCCGATGTCGCCGGAGCAGCACTGAGAAAAGACGATACTGTTTTCCGGATCGGCGGTGAGGAGTTCGTCTGTATTCTTCCGGGGACGCATATGGAGGTCGCCTATGAAGCGGCGGAGCGTCTCCGGTTGAAATTCCAGGCCATGGCCGCCGATGTTAACGGCATACCTGTGAATGCAACCATCAGTGTTGGCGTGGCGGCTTCGGACGGGAAAACGGAATTGCCAAATCAGGCTTTTGCGCGGGCCGACAAGGCGCTCTATCAGGCGAAGCAGAGTGGCCGGAACCGGACCGTCAAGGCGCCACCAGCGGGAGAAAAACCCGCTGCAGCGAACTTTGCGGCCGCCGGAGCCTGAATTGGGGGAGGGCGCTTTGTCCTCAATCGAGGCGGGGCGGAGAAACAGTCAGCCGGCGCCCGTCTTGTCGTCGAAATTTTCCCGCGCGGCGTGAATCTGCGGCAGATTCTTGAAGACCCACTTGCCGAGATTCTCCACTGGTGCCCGGAGCGATTGGCCGAGCGCGGTGAGTTCATAATCGACCCGTGGCGGAATTGTCGGATAGATCGTGCGCGTCACCAGACCGTCGCGCTCCAGCCCCCGCAG
>DASWQB010000034.1:0-1604 GCA_036398335.1 Afipia sp.
ATTGTCGTACGCTCTCACGACGTAGCTCGTCCTTGCAGCGTTGTCGGGAGAACCCCAGCCGGTCGATTCGATCCGATAGGCAACGGGCGCATCGCGCAGCTCGATGACCTTGATCCAGACGTGATGATGCCGCCGCAGAACGACACTCTCCCGCGGAGCGACTCCTGCGGACAAAGGTTTGTTCGAACGGGATCGCGACGGGCACGAGGACACCGTCTATCCGCGCCGGGGCAGGCACGTCCTCTCCGACGTGGCGGGTCCGCGTGGCCTTGAGCGCGGAAGGTGAAATGGAGTGGCTCTCTGCGCTTAAGGACGGCGCATGGCAGGCGCTTGATACCGGGTGGGAATTGCCGGAGCACCTGGCCCTGACCGGCCCCCACGGAGTAGTCCGATTGGAATGTTAGTTTAGGGATTGCATTTTGACTATCCCCTTTTGTGTTGGCCAGACGAGGGCTTCGGGTGCCGGTGGTCGATATCCCAGCGATGAGTGCGGGCGTACTGTATTGTAATGGCGCCGCCAGTTTTCGATCACAGTCTGTGCTTCCTTCAGGGTGTAGAAGATCTCGCCATTGAGCAGCTCATCACGAAGCTTGCCGTTGAAGCTCTCGCAATAGCCATTCTCCCACGGACTGCCCGGCTCGATGTAAGCGGTCTTGGCTCCGACGGTGGCGATCCAATCCCGGAGCGACTCGGCGACGAACTCAGGGCCGTTGTCTGAACGTATGTGGGCAGGGATACCCCGCGAGACGAACAGCTCGCATAGTGCCTCGATGACGTCAGTTGCCTTGAGCTTCCGCGCAACACGGATGGCCAGGCTCTCGCGGCTGAACTCATCGAGGATGCACAGCATTCGGAACGCCTTGCCGTCGTGAGTGCGGTCAGCGACAAAGTCATAGGACCAGACATGGTTGGGGCGCTCCGGCCGCAGACGGACGCACGAGCCGTCGTTGAGCCACAGACGCCCGCGTTTCGGTTGTTTGACAGGCACCTTCAGCCCCTCACATCGCCAGATCCGCTCGACACGCTTCTTGTTCACCGTCCAGCCTGCTCTGCGAAGCAACGCCGTGATCCGGCGATATCCGTAGCGGCCATATTGGCGGGCAAGCTCGATGATGTCGGCAGTCAATGCTGCCTCGTCATCGGGTGTCGTTGGGACCTTGCGCTGCGTCGATCGATGCTGACCTAATGCGCGGCACGCCCGTCTCTCGGATATGCAAAGCTCGGTCATCACATGATCGACGCACGCACGGCGTCGGGAGGGGCTTAGAAGTTTCCCTTTGCGGCCTCTGCCAGGATCAGCTTGTCCAGCGTCAGATCCGACACCGCTCGCCGCAGACGATTGTTCTCAGTCTCCAGTTCCTTGAGGCGCTTCACCTGATCGCCCTTCAGACCGCCGTACTCGTTCCGCCATCGATAGTACGTTACTTCCGTCACACCTATCGTTCGGACCGCGTCTGCTACCTGCCGGCCCTGTGCCATCAGCACATCAACCTGCCGGAGCTTCGCAACGATCTCTTCAGCCGTATGCCTCTTCCTTGCCATCGAGCTCATCCTCCATCCGAAAATCATACTTCAGGGAGGACCACTTCAATGGGGGCAGATCA
>DASWQB010000035.1:0-3821 GCA_036398335.1 Afipia sp.
GCGACCATGGCGGTGCATCCGACGTCGGCGGAAGAACTCGTGACAATGCGCACGCCAACGCAGCGACATGTGCGGCAAGCCGCGGAATAACGATCGTTATCGTTGAAGTCGACGTACGGACGAGCGTACGGACGATGCCGGCGCATTTCGGCTCGCGAGCCAGATTATCAATGCAATAATGCTGATCGATCCGCCAAGCCAACATACGCCGCTCCAGCCCGCATATGAGTAGATCAGGGTGGAGGAGATTGATCCTGCCCCGCTGCCGATCGAGTAAAACACCATATAGCCTCCCAATATCCGACTCTGGGCGTCCGGCTTGATGGGCAGAATGAGGCTCTGGTTGGTAACGTGTATCGCCTGTATGGCCAGATCGAGCAGCACGACACCGACGACCATGGCCCAAAGGCCGGAGCCGATGAGGGACATAAATCCCCAAGAGGCAAGCATCAGCAGCAGCGACAGGCCGGTTGTCACTTGCCCACGGCCTTGATCGGCGAACCGCCCGGCGAACCCAGCGCCCAGCGCACCGGCCATTCCGACCAGCCCGAATAAGCCGATCTGTGTCTGTGATAATGAAAATGGCGGCTCACCCAGTATCAGCGCCATCGGCGTCCAGAACACGTTGAATGATGCAAAAATCAGGAATGCGAATGCGGCACGAATGCGCAGGATGCGTTCAACGCGAAACAAGGCAAACGTTGAGCCAACCAGCTGCACATAGGAGGTTTTTGTTTGTTTTTTGTCTTCGCGGGGAAGGGTCCGCATCAGAAGGAGGGCGATCACAAGCGTCAGCAGCGCAGCGGTCAGATACACAATGCGCCAGCCGCCCATATCGGAGAGCGCGCCGGCAACGACGCGAGCGAGCAGAATGCCGATCACTACTCCGCCGGTCACTGTTCCGATAACGCGGCCACGCTCCTGCGGATGGGCCAGCGAGGCCGCGAAAGCCACGATCACCTGTACTGCAACGGCTAGCAGGCCCATGGCCGTCATGCTGACCAGGAGAACTGCAAGGGATGATGCAAGGCCCGCCGCCGCCAGCGCCACCGATAAGAAAATGGTTTGGCTGACAATCAGTTTGCGCCGGTCCACGAGGTCGCCGAGCGGCACGATGAAGACCAGTCCGAGGGCATAGCCGGTTTGCGCGGCCGTGACGACAAGGCCGATGGACGCCGGGCTGGCGTTCAGATCGTGCGCGATGACACCCAGCAATGGATGAGCAAAATATATGCTTGCGACGCTCAGTCCGCAGGCGATCGCAAACAGCGTGATGGTTGCGCGTGTGAGGTGAGGTTCTGAAACCTGCGAACGGCCTGGAACGACAAAGTTTCGTTGGGGGCTGGGATTGAGGTTCATCGAGCGCCTCGGGAGTTGGCTCAAGGTGGTTCTTTTTTAGAACCACTTGCATCAGCCCTGTCCAGTTCTATTTTAGAACTAGTTAGGGAAAGGAAGTTCCGTTGACCAACCGGACCCGTTTCGCAAAGGCTGATTGTCCCGTTGCGCGCGCGGTCGACGCGATCGGGGACCCGTGGGTCTTGCTCATCGTGCGCGACGCGATGGATGGTGTGCGCCGTTTTGGCGATTTTCAAAAGAGCCTTGGCGTTTCGAAAGGAATTTTGACGCAGCGTTTGCGGGATCTCGTCTCTCTGGGTGTGCTGACGACGACGCCGGTCGTGCAGGGCGGCGCCTATCAGGAATATATCCTGACGGAGAAGGGGCGTGATCTGTTCACCATCGTGGTCGGCCTGCGCCAATGGGGTGAAGACCATTGCTTCAAGCCGAACGAGCGTCATTCGTTGCTGCTGGAACGCGCAACGAATCAGCCGGTGGCTCAGCTCAAGGTTCGCACCAGAACGGGGAAAGTCCTGGGCTGCCTGGATACCGCGGTTCGGAAGCTGGAAGACGCGCCGGCGCGCAAGCGTCGAGCCGGAAAGTAAAAGCGCTTGTAGCGATTTGCTGCACCGCGTCCTGACAAATCCATTGGACTCATTCACCGCTGCCGGTGTTAATTCGGGCACGCAAACGCGCTGTACCCGGCTGCGCGTCTGGCTAAATAACTCAAAAATTTTCGGGTGGGAGAACGTCCAATGAATTTCCACGCTTCGCGCGCTTGCGCGCTGATGCTCGCTGCCTCGCTCGCATCGCTTTATCCGCAATTCGCAAATGCCCAGATCGCCGTCTCGGCCCATGACGGAAAATCCAGTTTGAACGACGGCAAACCCGAGGTGCCGGCGACGATCACGCCTGACACAGTGGTCGTGATCGACCTCAACCAGACCCCGCCGAAAGTGATCGGTGAGGTGCAGGCGCCGACGAGCGCGGTCGGTCCGCCGATGAGCGTCGCGGTGTCCAAGGATGAATCCTTCGCGCTGGTGACAGCTGCCGCCAAGGTCGATCCGGCGGACGCGAAGAAGGTCGTTCCGGACAACAGGCTGTCGGTGATCGACATCAAGGCCAGACCGCCCGTTGTTCTGTCCACGCTGGAAGCGGGTGCTGGCGCGTCGGGCGTCGCGATCAGCCCGAGCGGAAATCTGGTTTTGGTCGCCAATCGCTCCGAAGGCACGGTGTCCGTGTTCAAGGCGGACGGCAAGACGCTCACGCCAGCTGGAAAAATTGATTTCGCCGCGCCAGCCTCAGGACCGAGCGCGGTCGGCTTCACCCCCGACGGCAAGACAGCACTGGTCACTCGCGACGGCGACCATAAGGTTTCCGTGCTGTCGGTCGATGGTGACAAGGTCGAATACACAAAGCGCGATGTCGGAGCGGGCCTGCGGCCCTACGGCCTGAGCATGTCACCCAAGGGCGATGTCGCGATCGTGGCCGATCTCGGTCTCAACAACGGCAATGGCGACGCGGATACGGTGAGCATCGTTGATCTGAAGGCCAAACCGATGCGCACCCTCGATACGGTGACAGTCGGTACCACGCCCGAAGGCATGAAATTGTCGCCCGATGGACAGTATCTTGCTCTTGCCGTGATGAACGGCTCGAACAAGGCAAAGGCGTCCCCGATCTATAACGATGGCGGCGTCCTGAAAGTCATGAGCCTGAAAGACAAGAAGCTGACGCCCGTGGCGGAGGCACCTGTCGGCCACTGGTGTCAGGGCGTGACCATTAGCAACGATAACAAGAAAATCCTGGTCCAGTGCATGGTCGAGAACGAAATTCAGGTTTTCGATTTCGACGGCAAGACCCTGAAGCGCTCTGGCGCGATCAAGGCGACGGGTCCAGCGGGAATCGGCATCGCGGAACGCTGATCGCCCGCGACCGCCATTGAAGATGCAAGGCCGCCGGCCCATTTAAGGGGCCGGCGGCATTTTCATGCCCGGGTGGCTTGTCGCTGATTAAGCTGTTGGCAAAAAAGGCCGAATTGGCAGCTTTCAGGAGCGGGGCAGGGTGTGTATAACCCGCGCTTCCTTATTCGTTCAGGAGTTCAAGGCCATGTCCGAGCGGTGGACACCCGATAGTTGGCGCGCAAAGCCGGTGCTTCAGGTGCCGGATTATCCCGACGCGAAGGCGCTCGCGGATATCGAGGCGCAGCTTGCGACGTTTCCGCCGCTGGTTTTTGCAGGTGAAGCCCGCAATCTGAAAAAGTCGCTGGCGCGTGTGGCGGCCGGCGAGGCCTTTCTGTTGCAGGGGGGCGATTGCGCCGAGAGCTTCGCCGAGCATGGCGCCAACAACATCCGCGATTTCTTCCGCGTCCTGCTGCAAATGGCGGTGGTGCTGACCTATGCCGGCGCGCTGCCGGTGGTGAAAGTCGGCCGCGTCGCCGGCCAGTTCGCCAAGCCGCGTTCCTCGCCGACCGAGAAAAAGGATGG
>DASWQB010000036.1:0-29187 GCA_036398335.1 Afipia sp.
CGATTATCTTGCATTGTTCAGGTCTCGGGTCAGGTCTCGTGATTCCGCTCAGGAGAGATCGGGGAAACTGTCGGGAGGGTACTGTTGGATTTGCGCTGGCCGGGCGCCTGCCGCTCGAGGCGCCCCAGCGCCAAGCGCAGATCGTCAAGCATGACAGCGAAGCCGCGATCGAGCGCGGCTCGGCGGCCAACTAACACATAATCATGATGAGGTCGCACAGATATGACATCCAGCCGCTTCACCAATTCGCGAAGCCTGCGCCGGATACGGTTGCGCTCGGTAGCGGTGCCGACTTTTTTGGTAACGGTAAAGCCGACCCGGACCGGGCCGGTGTCGTCGCGGGAGCGGGATTGCAGCGTGAAGGCCGGCCCCGCACTGCGCGGGCCGCCGGCGGCGGCCACGAAATCTGCGCGCTGTTTTAACCGGTCCATGGTTTCAACCGGCGCATGGATGCCGGTTCAGGCGCTCAAACGCTTGCGGCCACGCGCGCGGCGCGCGGCAAGAACCTTGCGGCCCCCGGTGGTCGCAAGACGGGCGCGAAAGCCGTGACGGCGCTTGCGCACCAGTTTGCTTGGTTGATAAGTCCGCTTCACGGTCGTTCTCCGCTACCGGGCGACATTTCCGTCGCCGAGGCTTTATGTCTAAGCCCGGCAGTTCAGAAATTGCCAGGCAAGTGAATGATTTAGGTCCGAAAATGCCGGTCCAGGCCGGGGCCCTGCAAAGAGGCCCAAAATGAACCGGCCCGGTCGAGCCGGGCCATCGCGGACAGTTGCCGGGCTTATACGGGAGCGGCCTGTTTTCGTCAATCTTTGGGATATAAAGGGAGTAAGGGCTGGGAGCGCCCCAGACTGCGGGGCATCTGCATGATCTGCCCCGGGTTTTGAGGGTTTGGCCGGGTTTGACGTGCCTGCCGGACGGGCGCATCGTCCATGCCGGTCCAGGAGATTCCACGGCTGTGTCTGCCAGCGAGGAGACCACCGCAAAGCCGCCGATCCCGCCCGCGCCGCGCGGGCGGCTGAACCTGTCCGGCAAGCTCCTGCTGTTGACCATTCCGCTGGTGTTGATCGCCGAAATCCTGATCTACGTGCCGTCGATCGCCAATTTCCGCGTTAACCGGCTGAACGATCGGCTTGCCGCCGCCAACACCGCCGCTCTGGTGCTGGAGGCGGCGCCGAGCGGCATGGTGCCAGATTCGCTGGCGCGGCAAATCCTGCAAAGCATCGGGGCGCGTGCCGTCGCCATCAAGACCGGCAAGCAGCGCCGGCTTCTCGCCGCGACCGACGTGCCGGCTACCGTCGATCATGACGTCGACATGCGTACCATGACGGTGTGGTCCGCTATCGTCGGCGCGTTTCAGGTCATGCTCGACGGCGACAATGAAGTGATGCGGATCATCGGCCCCTCGCCGCAAGGCGGCCAGTTCATCGAAGTCGTGGTCGACGAGGCGCCGCTGCGTCATGCGATGTATCGTTTTTCGGGCAACGTGCTGCTGCTGTCGCTCGGATTTGCCATCGCCACCGCGGCGCTGATCTATCTGGCGCTGCACTTCCTGTTCGTGCGGCCGATGCGGCGCATGACGGCGAACCTCGTTGCGTTTCATCAGGATCCCGAAAGTGCCGCGCGCATCATCGCGCCCTCGGCGCGTCAGGATGAAATCGGCGTCGCGGAGCGCGAATTGTCCGACATGCAGCGGGATCTGGTGTCCATGCTGCATCAGAAGAGCCGCCTTGCGGCGCTCGGTCTTGCCGTGTCCAAGATCAATCACGATCTGCGCAATCTTCTGGCGTCCTCGCAACTCCTGTCCGACCAGCTCTCGAGCGTGCCCGATCCGCGCGTGCAGCGTTTTGCGCCGAAGCTGATGCGCTCGCTGGAGCGCGCCATCGCTTTTTGTCAATCGACGTTGTCTTACGGCAAAGCGCAGGAAGCCGCGCCGGACCGGCGCATGATCGCGCTCGAGCCGATCGGCAACGAGGTCCGCGAATCCGCCGGCATCGCATCGGATGCTTCGATTGTCTGGATCAACGCGATCGAGCGCGGCCTCGTGGTGGACGCCGATCCCGATCAATTGTTTCGGATCCTGCTCAATCTGGTGCGCAATGCCATTCAGGCGATGGAAAGCCCGTCGGCCGGGGATATTTCACCCAAGCAAATCCGGCTCGCCGGCCGCCGGGCGGGCGGCGTGGCGATCATCGAAATTTCAGACACCGGCCCCGGCATTCCGGAAAAGGCGCGCGAGCATTTGTTCGAGGCGTTTCAGGGGTCATCGCGCGACGGCGGAACGGGCCTTGGTCTTGCGATCGCCGCCGAATTGGTCCGTGCCCATGGCGGCGACCTTCAACTGGTGGAAGGCACCATCGGCGCGACGTTCCGTATCGCCATTCCGGACCGGCCGGTGGAATTGAGCAGTGTGCGCCTTGAGCGTTCGCGGGCGTAATTCCTGTCTGCAATGCAGGATTTGCCAGTGTTTTGGCCCGCCGTTACTCTTGTTATGACCCTTGCCAATCAAGGCCGGAGCCGGTAGCTATGGCCCTCTTTCGCGGTCGGCCTTCCGGCCTTCGATCCGTGGAATAGGCGCCCGTAGCTCAGCTGGATAGAGCACCAGACTACGAATCTGGGGGTCAGGAGTTCGAATCTCTTCGGGCGCGCCAATTCCGAACAAAACCACGAACACCGGGATGCTTGGCGTGATCGGCAAGCACCGCCCGTTCCAGAGTCGTTTTTGAGCCGTGAATACGGATAACGCGGTCGTCGACTTCCACGGCTTCGATCAAGGATCGCAGGTACGACTTGCGGAACGGGATGTCGCCTTGGGTGATGTTCTCGCGCATGAGCGTGCCGAAGCGGGTGATCTTGTCGGTATCGAACTGGACGGCCGGACCTCGGCTCTCGATGCGCTCAAGGGCAGCGCTGGCCTTGTCACGCTCAGCCTTGAGCCTGACGATACGATCCTTCAATACGTCGTCGATCTCGGTGACGCCATCCTCCACAAGCTTGTAGAGCCGCCGGAGCTTGTCTTCCGCGACGCCGGCTTGCTGGCGCAGCGCGTCGATCCGCGCTTGAACTTCGGCATCAGTCTTGTGGCGGCGGTCGGCCACGGATTCTAGCAAGGCCTCCAGCCGATCCGGAAGGAGGATTCGGTCGGCGACATGCGCGGTGACGAGCTGGTCGAGCTTGTCCATCGGGATTGAGCGGCCCTTACAGGCGCTCTTTCCCATGCGCATCGCCGAAGAACAGGTGTAGTAGCGATAGACGTTGTGGTTCTTGGATGTGCCCGAGCGCAGCGTCATCGCGCCGCCGCAGGACGCGCAGTGTGCGAGCCCGGTCAAAAGGATCGGCCCCGTGAGCGCGCGCGGCGGGCTGTGCCGCGGGTTCTTGGCTTGCAAGGTCTTCTGCACTCTGTCGAAGGTCTGCCGATCGATGATCGCCGGAACAGTGATTGGAATGACCTCGTTCTGAGGCTTGATCTGGCCCGTTTTCGAGTTGCGGTTATTGAAACTCCACGCGCCGATATAGATCGGGTTCGTCAGAATGACGTGGACCGGGCCGATTCCGAAACGGCTACCTTTACGCGTCCTGAATCCGTTGGCGTTGAGGTGTTTGGTGATCTCCTTGATTCCCATCGGGCCGCTTTTGCCGTCGCCATGGGCATAGAGCTCGAACATGAACCGGATGATTTCGGCCTCGACCGGATCAATGACGATCTTCTTCTTAGTACGATGACCGCGCTTCTCGACCTCCTCGAGAGTGAAGCCAAGCGGCAAGGGTGAGCCATTGTAGAAGCCCTGCCGGGCATTCTCCTTCATGGCCCTCAAAACGTGTTTGGCATTCTCCCGCGATTGATATTCGTCGAACAGCGCGATGACTTGCCGCATCATGACCTGGGCGGGATCATCTCCAAGCTCCTGAGTGATCGAGACGAGCCGCACGCCGTGCTTGGCGAGCTTGCGGATATACATTTCAAGCCCGAAGGCATCGCGAAAGAACCGGCTGAAGCTGTGGACGACGATGACCTCGAAGGGATAATCGTCCTCGCAGGCGCGCTCGATCATGCGCTGAAACTCGGGCCTTTGGTCGTCCATCGCGGACGCCCCCGGCTCGACATATTCGGAGATGATCTGCCAGCTATGACGTTCGCAATAGGCTGCGGTCTGGAGGCGCTGGTCGGGAATGGAGAGATCGACCTCGGCCTGCCGCGTGGTCGATACGCGCAAATAGAGGGCGGCACGGCTGGCGGTCGGTGGAGTCACGTTCATATTCATTGTTGGAACTCTCCTATGATACCGCGCCGCAGATTAGCGCCGAAAGCCGATGGCCTTGTATGGTTGCTTTAGCGAGGCGATCAGCCCGGATTGTTCCGTCACTTGAGCAGGTCATCAAGGGCGTCCCGTAAGAATGCATCGATGACTTCGACCTCGTCTACGATGATTGGAACGAACTCCGACCAATCGTCGCTGACCTGCCAAGCCGCAGAATCATGCCCTTGCGAGTCGTCGGAAGCAAGCAGGTCTGGTAGTTTTTCGTGCGGGCGGGAGCCCTGCGGGTGCCGCGTCTTACCATGATCGGATGTTGCCGCAGGCTCGTTGCACGATCTTGTGTTCGTGAACATTTTTCGATGAAAATCGCGCGACGGGCACATGCCAATAACTTCGCGTCAATTCCTTTTGGCGCGATAACTCAAATCCACGCTATCGTACGACGGCGCAAGGAAACGGATGAGATCGCGCAGCAGCGTGAAAATACTTACAGCATGCGGCAAACGCCTATTATGGCGAAGATCGGAGAAGCATCACGCGGCCGTACGGATGCGGCATGCCACAATCGGCTCGTGGGGCTGATTCGGATGTGTCTATTCAGCGTTTGAATCTCACCTCGGCAAAGCCCTCATAAGCACCGTCTCCGCCCGTCTGTTTTGCGAAAGGTTCAGGCAGCTTTTCAAGCTCATTGAGCAGCCGATCAGCACCTTGGTGGCAGAGTGCCAGCATTGCGCCCTGTAGTGTGTCGCGCTCCTTGTCGGAACCGTACACAATCGTTGCCCAATCCGGGAGCATTTGGTTGTCATAGTAGCCGACCTTCCGTGCGTTGATTTGTGTATGAAGTCCGAGTTCGCTGTCCGATACAACGGCGATGCGCCCATGGTCGGCACGATAGGCCGGAATGATGTTGCGCGTGAGCGTAAGGTGCCAGCCGATCCGTTCGGGATTTTCCGTGTCATTGATTCCGATGATGAAGTACGCGGTGAGTGGTAGAAACGGAATCCGGTCTTCATACGCCGACAAACATTTGGGTGCGAAATAAGAGAAGCAGACAGCGCATTTTTTGCCGCCGATCATCCTACTGTTTGTATCTATTGCGACAACGTAATCAAACGCCTTCATTGTGGTTCCCGTAGACGGGACAGACGATGTCACCTTTGGTTTGCCCGAGGCTCTCTCATAACTTCGAACCGTTTTGGTTGAGCCAGGTTCTGCCCCCACAATGTCGATCGCATTGCGCTCAAAATCGTAGGTGGCTTCAATCTTGCCGCTTTCGCGAGCATCGACGATTCCGTACACCCAATCCTGCCGGTCTCGGCTTTTGCGATCCTTATTCATGTCGGAAAGATCACAGGTCCATTAAACTTTGCAAGCTATTGGGTGTAGCGATTATTTTTTGAGTCATAGTCCTAGTCCCCTTTGCCTGTCGAGGGTCCAGTCGATGCCGCCACTGTCGCGGACAATGCCGGTGATGTGTTGGCCAATACGCCGGTCGAGCACCGGCTGCCAGGGCACGAGGCTGAAGCCGAGGCCGCCATCACCGCTAAAGGTCTCGATCATGGCGAAGCGGCCGCTTGCAAGGTTGGCCGAGCCAAGCAGCGTGCCACTGACCTGTCCACCCGTCTGGGTGGGCATGAAAGTCATGCCACGCGCTGCGGCCATCTGTGGCCCCACGCGCGCGATCTCCTGCCGCTCCAGGCGAGCCATCAGATCGCGGGGCGCCCGGATGCCTCCTTCCGGTGTGCGCCATGCGTGACCCTGAGCAACAAGCGCATCCTTCCGGCGTTCCAAAGCCTGATGGACATTGTGGCCGAAGCCTGCATCCGCGAGTGGCGTCCGATGGGGTGAAACCAGTTCACGGTCGAGCCAAGTGGCACCATCGCTGCTGATCTGTTGCTCCAGGTCGAGGGTTGTGAGAACGCGAATAGAATTCTGCGCTCCGCGCTTTGCGTCGTAGCCGACGGCGCGGCGCTCGAAGTCGTCCGGGACGCGCCAATGGTCGGCATCGATCCGCTCGACGATGCCGGCCCGGCGTAATGCCTCCAGCCGGCGGACGTGGCTGCGAACATAAGCTTCATGATCGCCGCCCGGCACGCGGATCGCGCCGCTTGCGGCAAGCGTCCGATGCTCGCTCGGCCGGTACAGACCTTCAGAGCCACGGGCGAGTTCGGCGATGTTGCGGTCGGACGGCCGAGGACCTGCCGCGGCATGGCCGATCTGCACGACGCTGCCGGTCGCGGGCGGCTCGGTGTTGGCGTCGAGAGCGACGTGGTGGACGTGGCCATCCGTCCCGTCGATGACGAGGCCGATGCGCTCTCCGAGCTCATCGTCGAGCCGCTTGCCGATGACCCGGCCGACGATCTGCTGTTCGGGAGCCGCGCCATGTACCACATAGCTTTCCAGTGTGCGTTCCTCGCCACGTTCCGACAGTGCTCGATTCATCGCCTTGATGATGTCGCCTCGCTCGCCAAGCTCGCGCAGCATCGGTTCCAGCCGCTCCGAAAACGACCACACGCCGGGCTCGATCTCGCTAGCGAGACCATATCGTTCCAGGGTCTTGAGCCGCCCGATAAATAGCGTCTTGTCGAGGTCGGCGCGGAGCTGCCCAGCATCGGGTCGCAGGTCGAGCAGCCGTGTCGGTACCTCCTCGACAAAGATACGATCAAGCCGGGTGAAGCGTTCGGCCGTCATCTCGGCCTCCAGCTTGCGCCGTAGTTCCAGATCGGTCTCCGGGCCAAGCTCCAACGTCACGCGCTCCTGGGCGCGGATGCGCATCCCGTCGGTGATGTAGTCCTGTGCGATGATGAGGTCTTTGCCGGACTCTTCCTTGCCGCGGATCAGCACATGGCTGTGCGGATGGCCGGTGTTGAAATGGTCGATCGCCACCCAGTCGAGACGGGTGCCAAGGTCTTCCTGCATCTGCCGCATCACATCGCGGGTAAAGCCGCGCATGTCCTCGATACGCTCGCTGTCCTCGGGCGCAACGATGAACCTGAACTGATGCCGGTCGTCGCGGCCGCGGTCGAGGAAGTCCTTGCCATCGGCGTGGTCGGTGTCCGGTCCGTAGAGGGTGCCGCGGCCGCCGTCGCGCGTCGTGCCCTCGCGCTGGAGATAGCGCAGATGCGCGTCCGCCTTCCGGCTGCCGGACCTGAGCTTGACGATCCGCGCCTTGACCACGACACGGCGCAACCGCTCACTCGGACCGCGTCGCTCCGCCGAACGCTTCAGCCGCTCGGCCGCGGCCTGTCCGCGGCCGATGCGGGAACACTTCCCCTTCCGGGGCCGGGCCGCGCCAGGACCGCGGCGCGTGCGGTTTGAAAACTGCGCGGGCGTCAACGCGCCGCCATTCGCTTTCGCGGCCGCTTTGAGGACCTGATTGACGAAGGACCGTGGACGCCTGCCAGCACGGCCGCCACGATCACGGGCACGGCCGGTGCGGATGCGGAAATCGGAAGTGTCATCGCTCATGCAAGCGAGATTGTGCTTGTGAAAACACGATGCAAGATCGGTCAAACAGCGGTCGTGCAAAAGCGCAGCATGGCGTGCAATTGTCGATGTGGTGCCGCGACCATCATTGAAAAGAAACGCTGATCGGAAAAACGCACATCGGGGCATAAGCGATAATCGAGCTTACCGCCCTCTAACCAATGTGCAGACCACTACAATTCGCAAACCGGCACCGAAGGGCACGGTTTGCTTTAATCTTGCCTTCCTAATCGGGCTGCTAAAGTCGACTCTCAACTACTCTATTTCGCGATTTTTCGCTCATGGGCAAATCCTTTCTCTCTGCACTGACAGCGGCAGAGTCCGACCGTGAACGTGCACGCAATCTGCATTCTCCAGGCGGGGTCCATGCGTTCCTTCGCGTTCGGCACAAGGCCGTCGCATGCTCTTCATCAGGTTTGTAAACGAGGCTGTCCAAGCAGTCACAAGTTGTCTGCTTACGCTGGTTGCTGGACACCAACCGGATGATGTAACTGCGGTCTTTAATAAAATTACCTGCTTCACAGACGGTTACGAGTTGTTCTGTCGTGCGCGCGTATCGCAGCGAATAAGCGACACTAGGTGCGAATAATCACAGTTTCGTGTCCCGTAGACCGCAGTTCGTGCACAGGAAGCGGCCGTTTGTGCTCGCAAGCGGCGATTGGTTGGTTCACCGCTATTTTGCACAGCATCTAGGTTGGCTTTGTTACGATTGAGACGTATCATTATATTCGTTGAAATATATCGAAATTTCCGCTGTATCGCTTGTGGTCATTTGTGGACGCTACGTCAGATCTTTGCAACGTCACTGGTTTGGAGGGACATTAAACCGCGAGTAGGCAGTAAAAACCCAAACAGGAAGGGCGGCTCTGGGAATACAGAAAGGAGGGTTGGAGAACAAAACGAAAGTTCTCTTCAGCGGCATCAATGTGTTCGTTTGTAATTCAACAAGAGCTTGAACGGTCAGATTCAAAAGTCTGCGTATCAAGCATTGCAAGAAAGGGACGAAAATGCTGAGTGGCAAATTAAAAAATATGACGCTGGGCTTAACAGCCGTGCTGTTGATCTCATCCTCGCTGGCGTCGCAGGCCCAAACGATCTCGGTTGGTGTGGCCGCAAACTTTGCGGATCCATTGGCCGATATCATTCTGGCATTTCAGGCCGCCTATGGCGGCACGACCGTCAATATGACATCGAAATCTACCGGCGCTCTTCAGGCGGACATCATCGCCGGCGGTACCTCTGGTCCCTACGATCTATTTCTCGCTGCGAACCAGACTTCGCCGCAATATCTCGTAACCAGCTATTCGAGCCTTGTGACGCCGTACCCCTCCGGGAATTATCCGTTCCATTATACGACGGGTTCTCTGGTGCTGTGGTCTGGCAACATTAATCCGGTCAATATCGATAGCGGCTTACCTAATCCGTTGACGACAAACTTTGTGATCGCGGATCCAGCCAACGCGCCTTATGGATATGCTGCGATGCAGGTATTGAATACGGCACCCTGGAGTCTGGGACTGACGCCTACAAGTTCATACCCCGTTGGATACGTTCACACCGCTACCAACATTGATACGACCTTTGCTGCTGTCGCTGCTGGGACCTACCCATATGGATTTGTAGCCAAGTCACAAGTCTGCTCCAACGACGGAAGCGGTGAAGTATGGAGTGGCTCTCACCATCACGAGTATCTCTATAATGATGCATCGCATCCTTACGATCAGCTTGTACAATATGGCGTTGCAATCAACAGAAGTGCACGCACCGCGCCTCAGACGGCAGTTTTACAGAACTTCATCAATTATCTGCTGAGCAATGCCGACGCCAAAGCGATTATTGAATCATACTGCTATACGTTCCCGGCCATGATCACTTCAAAACCGACCATAAAGCCAACTCATAAAGTGAAAGAATTGGCGCCAGCACACTAAGTCTTGAAATGACAGCGAGAGGCACCCAGCAAAGGCGCTCTCGCCGGCTTACAAGCCAGGATTCGTAGTTGCCGGGTTGTCGCTTTCGCAATTGAGCTATTGGCGATCCTAAGTCGTCTACGTCCGGCTGAATTCATCGCGATGCCAAATTCAGCCCGCGTGACATACTAGGATATATGCCGCAGCGCAGTGTCGTCCTTAATTGTCTGTTCCTTGGGTCAAAGGCTAATCGCCGCAGATACGAATGATCGTCCATTCATGTCGCAAAGAATACAGTTCGTGTACACGAAGCGGTTGCAAGCCACCATTGATTGATTTGTCATCGTTGATGCTCAGTGTCGAAGCACATGGGAGTTGACTTATGGCAATCGGATTTCTAGCGTTATATCTTATGGAATATAAGGTGGCTTAGCCGGCGTATAGGAAAGCGTAGGGGGCGTCTGTGCGTTCATTGTTGCTGTCTAAATCACCGTTGTTGCGGATTGCGGATCCTTGCGTCGTCGAAAAGGGGGCCGGTCGTTGTCGTGACTCGCCGGCCCGTCAGCATGTTCCCGGTTATCTGCGCGCGTTGAAACATTTTTTCGTCAGCACGACTGCGATCTGTGCCGTGATAGTCGTGACACGGCCTGCGCTGGCGCAGAGTCCGACCGGCGGATCGGTGGTCGCGGGTTCAGCCGGCATCTCGCAACTCGGTAACATCACCGACATCAATCAGTCCTCACAACGGGCCATCATCAACTGGCAGGGCTTTTCCGTCGGCGCGCAAAACACCGTCAATTTCTATCAGCCCGGCGCGTCCTCGGTGACGCTCAACCGCGTCATCGGCAACGAGACCAGCATCATCAACGGCGCGATCAACGCCAACGGGCAGGTCTTCATCGTCAATTCGGCGGGCGTGCTATTCGGCAAAGGTTCGCAGATCAATGTCGGCGGCCTTGTCGCCTCGACGCTCGATATCGCAAACAACGATTTCATGGCGGGGAATTACAAATTCTCCGGCAATTCGGCGGCGTCCATTGTCAATCAGGGCCGCATCACCGCGCATGGCGGTGGCTATGTCGCGCTGCTCGGCAAGACGGTGTCGAACGAGGGCGTAATCGCGGCCAGGCTCGGCACGGTGGCGATGGCTGCGGGCAACAAGATCACGCTGAACTTTGGTGGCGATTCGCTTGTTGATGTCACCATCGATAAGGGCACACTGAATGCGCTGGTTTCGAACAGGCGAGCGATCATAGCCGATGGCGGCACCGTCATCATGACAGCGAAGGCGGCCGATCAGGTGTTGTCCGCGCAGGTCAACAACTCCGGCGTGATCCAGGCCCGCACGATGGCTTCGCTCAAGGGCGGCAGCTCTGGTTCGAGCAGCCGCGGTACGGTCAAGCTCGGCAAGATCAAGCTCGTCGTCGATGGCGGCACGGTGAATGTTTCTGGCAAATTAGACGCCTCCGCGCCGAAAGGCGGCGACGGCGGCACGATTGAAACAAGCGGCAACACGGTCAATGTCGCGGACGGCACCATCATCACCACTAAGGCGTTCAGCGGTCAAAACGGCACATGGACCATAGATCCTTACAACATCATCATCAGCAGCGCGACGGATAGCAACACAGCAAACAGCGCAGGAACGTTCACCGGCAGCGCCGAGCCCTCTGTCATCAACGTCAACACACTCAAAGCCGCACTGGAGGCCGGCAACGTCACAATCAGCACGACCGGTGCTGGTACCGATGCGGGCGACATCAACGTCAATGCCTCTGTGTCCTGGTTGGCCAGCACCGTGCTGACGTTGAACGCCACGAACAACATCAACATCAACGCCTCGATTTCTGCCACCGGGGCGAGCGCCGGGCTGGTGTTGAACTACGGGAATTACACCGTAGCCGGGACGGTTACTGCCGGGACCAGCTACAACATCAATAACAGTGCCTCCGTTACGCTCAGCGGAGCTACCGCCACGCTCAGTATCAATGGCCAAGTCTATACACTGATCCAGAGCTTCAGCGACTTTGCCGCCGACATCAACGGAAATGTTAACGCCAGCAATCTTTATGCCTTGGGTCAAAACCTGGATGCGTCCGGTACTCCTTACTCTAGTGCGGTAGTGGGAAATCCGAATACGACGGGCGCATTTTCTGGCACGTTGGCTGGACTCGGTCATACCATCACCAGCCTCACGATCAACGATACCTCAGGCAATGGTAATGACGGCTTGATTGGATCGGCGAGTGCCGGAAGCACGGTCCGCGACATTGGACTTGTGAACGCCAATGTCACCGGCAGTGGCACCAATATAGGTGCGTTGGTGGGGTTGAACCAAGGAGCAATTAGCAATGCTTTCGTCACGGGAACGGGCGCCCAAGGGGCGGGATCAACCGTCATCGGCGTCACCGATGTTTTCGGGAATGAGAGCAGCAGCATTGGCGGGCTTGTCGGAGAGAGTGCTGGGGTAGGCAGCAGCATTCGCTTCTCGTTCTCCAATGCGGACGTGTCTGGATCGTTGGCGGTGGGAGGACTGGTTGGCCTCAATCAGGGCACGGGCGCACCGCCCACGACCGTGGACACCAGTGTCACTCCCAACATCAACAGCTACAATATCAGTAGCTATACGGGCGGGATTATCGACGATTCCTACGCCACTGGAAAAGTCACCAACGTGGAAACGACGTCTTCCATGATGTACTACGGCGGACTCGTCGGAAGAAACACCGGCGGCGTCGTCAGCAATTCTCACGCCTCGGGTGACGTCATCCTGACAAATGCCAATGGTGGGCCCATCTCGGACGTGGGCGGCTTGATCGGACAGAATGGATCCGCAGGTTCTGCCACCCGCCTCGGAACCGTCATCAATTCCTACGCCGAGGGAAATGTGACGAGTCCAGGGACCGCCCCGTCTTCCAATCCCAGCAATGTCGGTGGCTTGGTAGGCGACAATGTTAGCGGCTATATTGAGAACTCACATGCGACCGGCGATGTATTAGTTGCGAGCGGTGCCAACGTTGGCGGCTTGGTGGGGTTCAACCATAGATTTTCGGTTCTTGGCGACTTCCCCCTCATCGATAATTCCTATGCCACTGGCAACGTGATCGCTATTCACAGCGAAAGTGTTGGCGGAGTGGCTGGGGAGAATTCGGGAAATGGTACTGCGACCTCGATCAGCAATAGTTATTACGCGGCGGCCAAGGCACCGGTCGAGGTGGACCCCCTTGCGGCACCTGGCGTGTTTCTCAACGTCGCGGGGGACGGCGCTGTCGGCGGATTGGTCGGCTTTAACTCGGGAATCATCGACGGGTCGCATGCCTCAGGAGTCATCGGAGGGCGAGACGTTGTCGGCGGGTTGGTTGGACAAAATGCTTTCGGCAACACCAGCTTCACCTCCATTCTGCAAAACAGTCAGTTCAACGGAACGGTCATCGGCACAAATTTTGGATTTGGCGGTGGAAATATCGGCGCCGCTATCGGCGGAGCCGTTGGCGACAACTCGGGCATCGTTTCAAATGTCACTGTTGCAGGAAGCGTCTTGGTGGTCGGAAACACGATCAACAGTTCGGTAGGGGGCTTAATCGGTTTCAACGAAGCTGCTGGGCAATCTGTTGCCGGTACAGTGACGAATTCCCGCTCCACCGCGACCGTGACGAGCAACGACGACAGCTCAACCAGTTCGACCATTGGATCGAACCAGAACACAGCGCCAGGCGCGGTGAATAACGTCACCGGCACGGGCACAGTCTCAACGCCGACCTCAAGGGCTCAAGCCGCAGCCGCAGCCGAAGCAGCCGCCGCACGCGTAGAAGCGGCTATCAGTGCCGCGAACGCCACCACGACTGACGCGCAAACATCGTCGACAACGCCTCCCGACCCGGCGATGTCTAAGGCTGGCACATCGGCCACGCAGACAGCGACGTCGGAGGCGATCGACGATGAACTCAAGACCGTCGATGATAACGCGAAAACCGACGACGAGCGGAAGAAGCACGAGCGCCAGCGTACTGCGCAGACAGGCCACCGAGGCAATGGCGAAAGCGGCAGGGGCCTCGGCGCGACCATCCGCAGCATCGATGTCGATGGCCAGCGCTTCAATTTGCAGAACGACGACAAATCCAAGAACGACGACAAATCCAATGGCGGCGCACCGGAGGAGAAGCCGCACTAGCCTTGGAAGGATGCGGACGGTTCGCGCGCTGAACCATTCGCAGAAGTTGGTTCGAGTGCATCTCTATCGTTATAGCCGTTAGAATACAACCGATGGGGACCGGGTGGGGGAGAGTTGTGTTCAAGAATATGGGCTGGGGGACGAAGCATATCATGACGTTTTTTATGTGTACCGGACGGCGCATCGCGCTTCCGGCTGCGGTTGCCGCTGCGATGTTGACGGTTTCGCACGCAGCTTTGGCGCAAGCCATTCCAAATATCGGCGACGCGGTGCGCGAGTCCGAACAGTCGCGGCTCAATGCGCCCGCTTTGCGCCCGGCGCCAGTTCCGGTGTTGCCGCGCCTTGTCGAGCCGCAACTCGCGCTCAACGACAAGGAAACCATCGTCGTTCGCGTGTTCCACATCGACGGCCCGATCCTTGTCAACGAGGCGGACATTCACGCGATCCTGGAGCCTTACGAGAATCGCAAACTGACGATCGCCGATATCTATGAGGCGGCGGACAAGATCACGACGCTGTATCGCAATGCAG
This sequence comes from Afipia sp., assembly GCA_036398335.1. GTDB lineage: Bacteria > Pseudomonadota > Alphaproteobacteria > Rhizobiales > Xanthobacteraceae > Afipia. The sequence goes on from DASWQB010000036.1 coordinate 14,352, forward strand.
GCTATCTCGTCGCCAAGGCCTACGTCCCAGCGCAGAACGCACGTAGCGGCTCATTGCGGATCAAGATCATTCCCGGCAAATACGGACAGGTCGAGCTCAAGAACCAGTCGCTGGTCCGCAGCGATTATCTGCAAGGCGTGATGGACCGCGCGCTCGGCGCGTCACCCTACATTCAGAAAGACCCGCTCGAACGCGCGATGCTGCTGATGTCGGATCTGGCGGGCGGGGGCATGCCGCATGTCACGATGGGGTCGGGGCGGCAGCCGGAGACCTCGGACTTCGTGTTCGACGTGCCGCCGGCGCCGCGTGTCGCCGGCTATCTGCTCGGCGACAATTACGGCTCGCCCTTCACCGGCCGCGACAGGTTCAGCGGCGGTCTCGACATCAACTCGCCTCTCGGTTTCGGTGACAAGATTTCGGCTTACGGCCTTGTTTCCGACGGGGCCAAGCTGGCGAACTATCGTGTCGCTTATTCGGTACCGATTGGTTTCGACGGGCTGCGCGCGGAAGGAGCGATATTTCGTACAACCTATGTGCTCGGCGGCATTTATCAGGGTCTTGATGCGACCGGCACCGCGGATGGCGTCAGTGGTACGCTGACTTATGCTATCAAGCGTCAGCGCGACGAGAGCGTCTATCTTGCCGGCGGCTTCACCCACAAGGCGTTGAATGACAATATCTTCGGCATTTCGCTCGCCAACAGGAACATGGATGAAGGCACCTTTTCGATCACGCGCGATGCGATAAGCGCGTTCGCGGGCTTGCCACTCTCCACGAGCACGACGTTCTCGGTCACCGCAGGCAATGTCGACTTTCCCGATCCGTTGCAGAGGTTGATCAACAGCCTGGGCGTCAATACCCAAGGACAGTTCGAGAAGGTCAATCTGTCTTTCCTGGGCACGCTTGGTCTGTCGGAGAACTGGTCGCTGACGACCACCTTCAAGGGACAGAAATCGTTCAATAAGAAGAATCTGGACTCGAGTGAGCAGATGAGCCTGACCGGCTTTTACGGCGTTCGCTCCTTCGACGAAGGCCTGAGCGGCGACAGCGGCTACCTGTTTACGCCGGAACTGAAATACGCGCTTCCGACCCTGGGCAATTACCGCCATTCGCTCGGCGTCTTCACCGACGTCGGTGGCGCCTGGATCGAGAATCCGGCTTACACGACGACGCAGAATCCGTTCACGCAACTCACTGACGTCGGGCTCGGCTATTACAGCACCTACGAGTATTCGCAGAACCGTTTCCTGATGCTCAAGGCGCAGGTCGCGCGGACTTATGGCCATGTCAGCGGGGCGGCGGCGACCTACGATCAGCAGACCAAGGGACTGGTGCAGGTGGGCCTGACGTTCTGAGAATTTGAACCGGTTGAAGGAAGATCGGAGGAGGCTGACGCACGCCGGCAACTCTTCTTTATTGGCTGCCTTTCGACTTTGACCTTGGCCCCCGGCGAGGGGTGGGAGAGTTTTTGCGATGGAAATGGGCTGGTTGTCTGGCGCGATCGACTTCGGCGTCATCGGGCTTCTGATTGCGTTGAGTGTGATCGTCGTTGCCATTGGCTTCGAGCGCTTCTTCTTCTACCGCGCTATCGATCTGAAAAGCTTCACCAACGTCAAGGCGCTCGAGCTGGAATTGACCCGGCGCCTTGTGGTGGTGGCCTCGGTCGCCTCCAACGCGCCCTATATCGGTCTGCTCGGCACGGTGCTCGGCATCATGCTGACATTTTATAACATGGGCCTCGACGCGTCGGCGGACACCGGCAAGATCATGGTCGGTCTGGCGCTCGCATTGAAGGCGACGGCGGTTGGTCTCGTCGTGGCGCTGGTGGCGGTTGCGACCTACAATGCGCTGCTGCGAAAGGCCAAGGTGCTGATGCTGCAATGGCAGATCGCCCAAGAGACCGCCAAAACGACCGCTGCGGGGAACGCGCATGGATGAGCAGCAATTCGAGACGCTCAACGTCGTGCCGCTCGTGGACGTCATGCTGGTGCTGCTGACGATCGTGCTGACGACCGCGAGTTTTATTGTGACCGGCCGCATCCCGGTCACCTTGCCGCAAGCTTCGCCCTCGCAGGTCGAGAAGCAACAGGACAAGAAGATCGAGCTCACTGCCAGCGGCGACATTTATTACGACGGCGGGCAAGTGTCGAAGGACGAGCTTGAGAGCCGTGCGAAAGCCCTGCCGCCAACGACCTCATTCCTGATCCGCGCTGATCGCAACACGCCGTTTCAGAAGTTCATCGATGTCGCTGACGTTCTCAAGCGCTTGAACTTCACCAAGGTCGCCGTGCAGACCCAAAGCACTCATTAGAATCCCGGACGGGTTCGTCGGGGCGAGGTCTTAAGTGCAGAGGTCTTAAGTGCAAAGGTCTTAAGGAATGTCGTGCGTGGAATGAAGATGAACCGGACTATGAAATTCACCATCTGGCATGGCATCGCGGTTTCGCTGGCGTTGCATTCAGCGTTCGCTCTTCCGTTCGTCCTTGACGACATGATGCCGCCGGCGGACGAGCCGCCGCTGCTGGTTATCGATCTACAGGGCGTGGTTGCGGACAACCAGACCGAACAAAAGGTCATGCAGCAGGTCAAGGGTGCGGCTCAGCAGCAGGAAGCGCAGATGGCAAAGGCTACCGCCCCAACGCCGCCCGACGATCCGCCGAAGGAAGTTAAAGAGAATGGCGATACGCCAGCTCCGGCGCCCTCCGCGCCTGATCAACCCATGCCAGACGCCACGCCGCAATCGAGCGCCGCCGGCTCCGCCAATATAAAGGGTGCCGAGGAGAAGCAGATTGCACAAAAGATCAGGGATCGTGAAACCGAACAAGAGCGCATCAATGCTTATGTCAAGCTGCTGAGCAAAAAGGTGCGCGCCAACCTTGTCTATCCAGATGAAGGACGTCCCGCCGCCGCGATGGTGTCGTTCACCATTCTAAGCAACGGTCAGATTCGCCCCGATAGCCTGAAGATCGCAGAGAGCAGCGGGCAACCGGTGCTCGACACCAGCGCGCTGAATACTATTCGTGCGAGCGTCCCCTTCGATCCGCCGCCGCACGAGATAACCATAGCGATCAATGTCAATTTCCCCCGCAAACGTTGAACTGGCCGAATTTTGACCACTGTGCTGCCGCCGGCGGCACAGATTTGTCCGGATATTCCAAAGGTCAGAGGCCGGTCGGGAAAAATAAAGTGCGGCCGGATACTAAGGGCCGACACGTTGTTGTTGATTTGCCTATCGCAACCAATAATCTAAAGAGGAGTAGGCACTCCGATCATGCGGAGTGGTTAGATTGACGCCCCCGAAGCATTGCCATATTTATTGAAGCGGATTGTGATATGCACAAGCACGCTGCCTCGTTACCGGCTCTCAGTGTCCGCATCGATCTTGCGGTGGACGGACGAATCGGTCCGGGAAAAATACAATTGCTTGAAGCCATCGCGTCTTGCGGATCGATTTCGGCCGCCGGGCGCGCGATGGAAATGTCATATAAGCGCGCCTGGGACCTGGTCGACGAGATCAATCGGATATGCGGTCGAGCGGCCGTGGATAGCCAAACCGGTGGCAAGAATGGCGGCGGCGCGGTACTCACACCATTCGGCGCTTCTCTTGTTGCGCGTTACCGGAAAATCGAGCGTGCCGCGGCAAGCGCGGTTCGCAAAGATCTTTCGGCATTGCAATCCGACATCGGGCGTCCCCGTAAGTCGAGCACCGGTAAGAACACGTCGTTTGAAAAAACGTGACGGTAGGGTGGTTGTATTCCTCTCGGTAAGCAGTCGACGAAATAAAATTATATAATGATTTCAATTATATAAGAGTTCGCAGTTATATTCTGATTGGCGCGCCAAACTGCGACATTTCGCGACATTCTACGTCATTGTACGATGCCGCCCCTTCGGAGCGGCCTATGTCGGTCGACGCCGGTTTGTCACCGCCGACCCCCATCAGCAGAGTTTTTGACTTAGCGGGCTCAACTCTCATCATGACCGGTCACTGAATATCCGCTCCGGCGGGCAAAGCAGATGTAATCTCAACCTCCGAGCATAACCGTTTATGACCTAAGTGGACATCCGCGATTTCGTAATTCCAATCCTCCTACTCCAGCCAGCCAAAAGCCGGTCATGCATTGAGACTGAAACCGGACCACCTTATGGGGGCAGACCAAAGCCAAGTTGACTAGGCGTGCGTCGGTGTCCGCGGTGTCCAGGGAACCAGCGACAAGAACCCATTTGGATTTGAAGAGGTCAAGTCCCGTATCGAACATCGCCTACGGGATCACATCGGGCGCGTCACGGCTATAACCCTGCCGAATATTACGAGCGTACTTTATGGTCGTGACGTTGGATATGAAATCTGTCGCCTCGAACTTGGAGAGGAAATCGAATCCATCTCCGCAACCGAAATTTGCAGGAACATAGCAGAGCCGCTCATGCATGAACCGGCAGAGAGCGTCGTGGCGACATGATGAGTCTGGCCAGCACGTGGAGGAAACGCCAGCAATCGAGCCGGTCCCAGCCACCGGCGCTTCAGTCATTACCAAGGCGCAGTTATTGCGCTTCAAGTAAATGTCAACGCATTCGTTTAGCTCCATGACACGTTCTCGGGTCATGTGGAAGCCCCATCAAACACCACAGCGTCGCCCTCGCCACGGTCTAGCGGCGCTCCCCAATCGTATCGTTCCTGCACGAAACATCAAAAAATTGCACGGACTGCATCCGATTTTTAACGAGATGCATTTGTCATGCTGGTCGCGCGGAGCAACATCTCAAAAGCGATTCAAATGCGCATTTGCATTTGCGAATGCTGGCAGGTGCACCGCAGCATGCAGGCAAGTCAAATGATGTGAAACAGGAGGCGCTGGGGTTCTATCGGCCACAATAAGCAATGGCCGTTTGGCTGCTGTAGACGTCAATATTCGGAAGCCGCAAAGGCACCGCACACCCGGGAGGGGTGGTACGCATAGATGAGTCCAGCTCACGAGCCATGGCTTGTTGTTCTGTCGCTGGTGATCGCGTTCGAGGGCAGCTATGTCTGGTTGCATCTGGCGCGCAAGATCGGCATCGCTTCGGGCGAGCGCCTTCGCTCGCTTATTGTCATGTCCGCGCTCTTTATGGGACTGACGATATGGACAACGCACATGCTCGGCATGTTGGCGCTTGCCGTGCCTGCGGTTATTAATTTTCTCATCTTGCCCACGCTGATTTCCTTCATGGTCTGCTTTCTCGCAGCCGGATTCGCGATCTTCACCGCAAGCGAAGGGCCCCCTACCTTGACCCGGATCTGGCTTGCTTCGGTCTTTTTGGGCGTCGGAATTGTCGGCACATATTATATCATCGTTCTGGCGCTTCACACCAATGCTGTCATGGCCAGCGAACCATCGTTCATCGTGACGAACATCGGTCTCGGTGTCCTGATTTCGATGATGGCGTTGTGGCTCGATCTTGCATCGGGTTTGCGAAGCGCGACTTGGCTTGCGGCTCTCACGATGGCGGCCTCTATTGTCGCGATTCATTACATGGCTGTTGCTGGAATAAATATTGTCGGCAACACAACAGCGGTTGCGCCGGGGCCTGTTCTTTCTCGGGAACTGCTCGCGATCATCGTTTCCATCATCTCCTTTGTCTTGTCGGCCATGTTTCTTCTCACGCTGATCCCGGAGATTGGCAAAGCGGAACGTGTCGAAGAATTGGCCGGCGATGTAGATGATGCCGGTCAGTTCATGCCTCAACACGCCGAGGCGTTGGCGGATTCGACCCAGTCCCCCGCGCCGATTGCGGAGCAAAGTTTCCCTATAGAAAAAGATGGACGCCGCTGCACCATCCCGATGAATTCGATCGTCGCGGTCAAGGCGCTGGCGCATTACACCAGCATCTTTGATGGAGAGGCAACGTGGTTTTGTCCGCTTTCGATCTCTGAGATCGAGTCGATGCTCGATCCATCGCTGTTTGCCCGCGTTCATCGCAGCCATATCGTCAATCTCGATCGTGTGGCGTTTTTCTCACGAAGCGGCGAAACCGTCGTTACCTTGACGCCGCTCGATCACAGTGTGCCGGTCAGCAGATCGCGTAGGGGCTGGCTGAAAGAATTGCTTCAGCAGCGCGCGAGTGCGGGTCTCAAAAGAATATCGGCCAGGACTGTTCAGTCGTCTGATTCCACCCGAAGAAGCGCGGAGTGAGCTTTCGCTCTTGCGGATGCTGCCAACGATGATGCAACGGGTGAAAATGGCGATTGAATTACTTCGCGGCGCAGCATTTTTCCCATTCATGAATGCCATGTTTCCGTTCGTGAACAGGAACGGTCATCTCGATGCAATTCGTGCGGGTGACCCAGCCATTGGTTGATTTTTTTCTCTCTTCAAACAACGGCTGTTGATGCTGCATCGCGACGTATCAAATCATCCTGCCTAAGGAATCGTCACGAGAGTGAACGGTGACTTCCGGCGCATGTGCATTCGTACATTCTCCGGATCATCAGAGGCTTGAGCGCAATGAAGCGCTTTTACGCGCTTCAGCGCCTTTCTAATCGGAGGCTTCATTTCATTTCTGTTTGCAGGTGCAAGTTGTTGCGTCCTGCATTCGATCTAACCAGTCTGGGGGGACTTTCATGTCGAATACCAAATCAACAATTTCTTCGGTCAAACTCACAGCGCGATTGATGTTGGCGACGGTGGTATTGATCGCTGCCGGTGGCAACGCTCTCGCAGATCCGATTCTTCCGGCGGGCTCGACTGCCGGACTCGCGCTTGGTGCGCCTCTGCCGCAAGGCGTCTATTTTATCAACACGACGAACTTTCTGGAGCGCTCGGCCAGCGTGGCTAATCCGGCTTTGGCTGGTGTCGGCGGCACGCCGAAGATCGATGCGGCTGTCGTACTTCCGATGGCCGTGTGGTCCACGCCCTGGACCGTCTTTGGTGGACGCGTCGAGGTTGTGGGAACGGTGCCTTATCTCGCCGTCGGTACCTCGCCGAACTCTGGTTTGGGTGCGACCGGAGCTGGCACGACCAGCTGGTCGCGCGACTTCTATAATCCGGCGGGCATGATCGGTCTTGCTTGGGATCTCGGCGGCGGCTGGAGCTTCTCCAACTTCGTGGGCGCTTTCGCTCCAACCACCAATTTTACGAGCAACTACACCGGCCTCGGCGGCAATTACACGACCTTCGTGGAATCGGCCAATTTGGCTTATAATCAGGGTCCTTGGAGCGCCAGCGTCAATTTCTTCTATTCGCATAGCGGAACGAACGGCAGCAATACGCCGGCCACGCTGCTCGCACTGGGTGCTCCGAATAACAACGGCCTTCGGACCCAGCCTGACACCGCGCAGATCGATTTTGCGGTTACCCATCACATCAACAAGTGGGAAATCGGCCTTGTCGGATACGGCTCGACCGATCTGTCGACTCCGTCGGGTACGCGACTGGTTGCAGCCCTGGGTACCGGTTTGGGTACGCCTTCGGGGGACTTTAATGCCAAGCAGAGGCAGTTCGCTCTTGGCGGTCTGATCGGTTACAACTTCGGTCCTGTCATCGCACAGTTCTCTGTGACGCGTGACATCGCTCAGAGCAATTACAGCGGTTACGATACCAGGGTCTGGTCGCGTGTGATAATTCCGTTGTGGAATCCGGATACGCCCGCCGCGCCCCGCAGGCCACTTATTACGAAGTAGGCCAAATGAACGACGCGTCCGGTCCTGATATGGACCGGCGCGAAACATCCCTGGACTGTCAGCGTGACAGGACCTGTCGAGCCGGATCTAGTTCGGCAGGTTTTTTTACATAGCCATCGGCCAAGATCGACTCACGGCGGGGATTTTCGCAACGCCACAGGCCTTCTGGCTGAGCCGACAATTGTCGTGCGTGCAAAATCACCGCCATTTCGTGCGCACCAAATTCAATTCGTTCATTCCAGGTTGTGAGTGCGGCGCGTCATTGCTCATTTTCTTCGTCAAGCAGCCCCGTCAGCAGGGCTCGGATCGAAGGAAACGGCAGGGTGATTTCAGGACCGCGCGCTTTTCGCCGTCGTTCGCACATCGATGATGCGGTCATCCTTGCCGGTTCAGGCGATGCCCGATTGTTGGCCGCTTGCCAGAGTTCTCTGATGCCGAAACCGATGACGCCCGGCACGGCGGCGGATGCCCCCGCCGCCGCGATGGCCATTGCTGGCCTGGAAGAAATGGCCAGCCGGGACGAAAAAGCCTTGAGAGCGGTCGCGATATGAAGTTCGGCCCGACATAGCTGGCGGATGCGGTCGGCGGTGTTACGGTTCACGCCACCCGGTACGGATCGTTCTCTCTCAAAAAGGGCACTGTGATCGGCCCGGCCGAAGTCGCCGCGCTCGCCGCCGCAGGCATCGATGAAATTGTCGTGGTTCGTCTGGAAGACGGCGATGTCTCGGAAGATGCGGCCGCGTCGAACATCGCGGCCGCTGTGGCCGGCGAGGGTATCACGATCGAGAATGCCGCCACCGGCCGTGCAAATTTGTTTGCCGCACATGCTGGAATTTTGATGGTGGATCGCGAGAAGGTCGACCGTATCAACCGCGTCGATGAAGCCGTCACTTTTGCAACTTTGCCGGCCCTGAAGGCTGTTGTTGCCGGCGAAATGGTCGCGACCGTCAAATTGATTCCATTCGGGATCGAAAGCAGAAAATGCGATGCCGCCGTCTCGGCCGGTGACGGCGGTGCATTGCGTATCGCGCCTTACGTCATCAAGCGGGTGGGGATCGTCTCGACTTTGCTTCCGGGCCTGCCGATGAAAGTGATCGACAAGGCTTTGGCGGTCACTGCCAAAAGGCTTGAGCCGACCGGCGCATCGATTATCGGCGAGATTCGGATCGCGCATGACAAGACTGCGCTGACCGATGCCATCGGGAAAATGATCGATCTCGGCGCGGAGCTTGTCATTGTGTTCGGCGCATCGGCGATCGCCGATCGCCGCGACGTCATCCCGTCCGCCATCGAATGTCTCGGCGGGCATATCGAATGTTTCGGTATGCCGGTCGATCCGGGCAATCTTCTTCTGATCGGTAGTGCTTGTGGCGCGATCGTGCTGGGCGCACCCGGATGCGCGCGTTCTCCGGCCGAGAACGGATTCGATTGGGTGCTGATGCGCCTGCTGGCCGGATTGCCGGTGACTCGTGCCGACGTTGTCGCCATGGGCGTCGGTGGATTGCTGATGGAGATCGTGTCGCGCCCGCAGCCCCGAATCCCGGTCACCGCTCATGCCGACCGCGACGTTGCAATCGTCATCCTCGCCGCCGGGCGCTCGACCCGCATGGGTGGTCCCAACAAGCTGCTGGCCAAATTCGGCGGTGAGACCATCGTGCGTATTGTTGCGAGGCAGGCTCTGGCTTCGAAGGCTTCTCGTGTGATCGTCGTGACCGGCCACCAGGCCGCCGAGATCGAGCATGCATTACAGGGGCTCAATGTTACGTGTGTTCATAATCCCATCTTCGCGCAGGGTCTGGCCAGTTCGCTGAAGGCCGGCATCGGTGCGGTGCCTTCGGACGCGGGTGCCGCCATCGTGACACTCGGCGACATGCCGCTGATCGATATGGCGCTGATCGATCGTCTCATTGACGCCCACGCGCGTGAATCAGGCGGACGGATTGTCGTGCCCGTCAACGAAGGACGGCGCGGCAACCCGGTGTTGTGGTCGCGGCATTTTTTCAACGAACTGATGGCGCTCGATGGCGACGTCGGCGCCCGTCATGTCATTGCTCTTCATCAGGATGCAGTGATCGAGGTTCCCGTCGAAGGCGCCGCGGCCTTTATCGACATCGATACTCCGGAAGCCCTGGCAGAATTGGTTTCGGCATGACGGATGGGCGTCGTCCATCCGCGGACATGGGATGAGCAACGCGAACGAGGTTAAATCTGGAGAGTGATCGTGTCCGGGTGTTTCTCGTTCTCAGGATTCAATGACTTGCGGCGCGTTCGGCAGAAAATGCGCGCCCTCGGCAACCAGAAAATCGAGCATGGCCTGCGCCGGCGGCAGCAGTACCTTGTCCTTGCGTCTGACGACAAACCATTGCCGCACGACCGGCAAGCCGCCGACGTCGAGCGTCACCAGCCGTCCATCCTCAAGCTCGGTGGCGACGGTGTGCGCGGAAATGAACGCGATACCAAGCCCGGCGATCACGGCCTGCTTGATGGTTTCGTTGCTGCTCATCTCCATGCCGATTGCCGGCTGAAGCGCGGTGCTTTCGAACAATTGCTCCATCAGAAGCCTGGTCCCGGAGCCCTGTTCGCGCGTGAGAAAAGTTTCGTGCGTGAGGTCGTTGGCGGCAAGCCCGGAATCCTTCGCCAGCCAGTGTCCCTTGGGCGCGATGATGACATGCGGATGGTCGCCGATGAGGTGGGTCTCCACCTCGATCTCGGAGGGCGCGCGGCCCATGATAGCAAAATCGAGTTCGTAGCCGTGCAGCGCCTGACGGATTTCCTCGCGATTGCCGATCGACAGGCTGATGTCGATTTTTGGATGAAGTTTCGAAAACGCCGCCATCACGAAGGGCACAAAGTATTTCGCCGTGCTGACTGCGCCGATGTCGACGCGCCCGCCCGTACGTCCCGCGATCATGTCGAGCGACGCCGCGCAACTCGCGATCGCCGCTTCCACGCGCTCGAACAGCGCCAGTACCTCCCGCCCAGCATCGGTCAGGATCATTCCGTCGTTGGAGCGCTGAAGCAGCGGCAAATCGGCGAGGTGCTGAAGATTTCGGAGCTGCAGCGTGACTGCGGGCTGGGTCAGATTCAGCCGAGCGGCGGCAGCCGTCATGCTGCCGCTCGCAGCCACCGCCGCCAGCGCCCGCAACTGTCGAAAAGTCAGATCCCGGAAGCTTGCCGACATATAAGAAAATCTTTGGTCTGACAAAGGATATTAAAATTTCCCTTATTCTGTCGCTCAAGTCAATCTGCACTGGAAAGAACTCGCATGGCGGCGCCACAAGCCGTTGGCGACAGGGAGGCGACTAAATGACTCAAGGGCTCTCGTTGCGTCAGCGCATCGATGACTATGCGGGCCCGGAGCCGCTTCGCCGCGCTGTCACCGGTGCGGTCTTCGCGCTCGCCAATGCTGCGGCGGAGATTTCCGATCTGACGTGCCTCGGCGCATTGGCTGGCATCACCGGCGAGGAGCAAGGCCGCAACTCGGACGGCGACATCCAGAAGGATCTCGATGTCCGCGCCGACCGGATCATTCGCAAAAGCGTCAGCGCGCTGCCGATTGCGGCGATCGCGTCGGAGGAAGCGCCGGAGCTTGAAATTATCAATCCTACGGCGCCGATTAGTGTCGCTGTCGATCCGCTCGACGGCTCGTCGAACATCAACACCAACATGTCGGTAGGCACGATTTTCTCGATTGTGCCGACGCCGGCCGATGTTCGCACTGCCTTCATGCAGCCAGGCTCGGCCCAGCTTGCGGCGGGTTTCGTCGTTTACGGTCCACAGACCTCTCTGGTTCTCACGCTCGGCCGCGGCGTCGATATTTTTACGCTCGATCGCAGTGACGGCGTGTTCAAGCTGATCCGCTCGCTGGTGCAGATTCCCGCCGACACCGCTGAGTTTGCGATCAATGCGTCGAACCGGCGGCACTGGGAACCTCCGGTGCAGGCTTACATCGACGATTGCATTGCCGGCGCGGAAGGCACGCGTGGCAAAGATTTCAATATGCGCTGGATCGGATCGATGGTGGCGGAAGCCTACCGCATTCTCGCGCGTGGCGGCATCTTCCTCTATCCGGCCGATGCGCGCGATGGCTACGGCGAGGGCCGCCTGCGTTTGGTTTATGAGGCCCATCCGATGGCGTTCATCATGGAGCAGGCCGGAGGCGCGGCTTCAACCGGCCGCTCGCGCATTCTCGATCTCGTGCCCAGCGCGCTTCACCAGCGCGTGCCACTCATCATGGGATCGCGCGAGAAGGTGCGGCGCCTCGAGCGCATGTACATGAGTCCCGACATCAAGTCCGAGCGAAACGCTCCGCTGTTCGCCAATCGCGGATTGTTTCGCAACTGAAAAGGATTTGATCGATCGTGTCCAAAAAGCATCCCATCATTTCGATCACAGGTTCGTCCGGGGCGGGCACGACGTCGGTCAAGCGCACGTTCGAGCAGATTTTCCGGCGGGAAAACGTCACCGCGGCCTACATCGAGGGCGATGCGTTTCACCGCTACAACCGCGCAGAGATGCGAATCCGCATGGCCGAGGAGGCCGAGCGTGGCAACAAGCATTTCAGCCATTTCAGCCCCGAAACGAATCTGTTCGAGGAACTGGAGGCGGTGTTCAGGAGCTATGGTGAAACCGGCACCGGCGTCACGCGCTATTATGTGCACGATGACGCGGAGGCGGCGCTGCATGGCAGCCCGCCCGGCACATTCACCGAGTGGCAGCCGCTTCCCGAGAATTCCGATCTTCTGTTCTACGAGGGACTCCACGGCGCGGTGGTGACGCCGAAGGTCAATGTTGCGCAGTACGCCGACCTCAAGATCGGCGTGGTGCCCGTCATCAATCTCGAATGGATCCAGAAGCTGCACCGGGATCGCATCACGCGCGGTTATTCCACCGAGGCGGTGACCGACACGATCCTTCGCCGCATGCCGGATTACATCAACTACATCTGCACGCAGTTCAGCGACACCGACATCAACTTCCAGCGGATTCCGACGGTTGATACGTCGAATCCGTTCATCGCGCGATGGATTCCCACGCCCGATGAATCGATGGTCGTGATCCGGCTGAAGAATCCGCGCGGCATCGACTTTCCCTATCTGCTCTCGATGATCGACGGCAGCTTCATGTCGCGCGCGAATTCGATCGTGATTCACGGATCGAAACTTGATCTCGCGATGCAACTGATCCTGACACCGCTAATCCTGCAACTGATCGACCGAAAGAGGCGTGCATGACGGGTGATCTCATCGCATTTCCGGAAAAACTGGCATCGGACGAGGCGAAGCGCGCCGCCGGGAGTGCTGCACAGCCTTCGCATCGCGACATGGCCAATGCGATCCGCTTTCTCGCCATCGATGCAGTCGAGAAGGCAAATTCGGGTCATCCCGGCATGCCGATGGGCATGGCGGACGTCTCGGCTGTTTTGTTCTCGCGGTTTCTGAAGTTCGATCCATCGGCCCCGAACTGGCCGGATCGTGACCGCTTCGTGCTGTCGGCCGGGCACGGCTCAATGCTGCTTTACGCGCTGCTGTATCTGACGGGTTATGGCGACGTCACGCTCGACGAAATCAAGGCGTTCCGGCAATGGGGATCGAAGACCCCGGGCCATCCGGAATATGGTCACACCGCGGGTGTTGAAACCACGACCGGACCGCTGGGGCAGGGCATTGCCACGGCGGTGGGCATGGCGCTGGCGGAGCGGCTAAGCAATGCGCGGTTCGGCGATGATCTCGTTGATCACTTTACGTATGTGATTTGCGGCGACGGCTGCTTGATGGAGGGCCTGAGCCATGAGGCGATCTCGCTTGCCGGCCATCTGAAGCTCGGTCGTCTCATCGTTCTTTTCGACGACAACGAAATATCGATCGACGGGGCGACATCCTTATCGTGCTCCGACGATCAGCTCGCGCGCTTTGCCGCGTCGGGATGGTCGGTTCGCCGTATCGACGGTCACGATCCGAAGGCGATTGCGGAGGCCATTGCGGAGGAGCGCGCGATAGAGCGTCCGTCGCTGATCGCATGCCGCACCAGGATCGGCTTTGGCTCGCCGGCCCGGCAGGGCACCGAGAAGGCGCATGGTGCGCCGCTCGGGCCGGATGAAGTCGCAGCAACGCGCGCGGCTCTTGAATGGCCGTATGCGCCATTCGAAATTCCGCCCGCCGTACTCAAGGCGTGGCGAACGAGCGGCACGCGGGGACAGGTCGCCCACAATGCATGGAAAGGCCGTGTTTCGCGATTCGACGGCGTCGCCCGCAAACTCTTTAACCAGGCATTGAGCGGAGAACTGGCGGGCGGCTACGACGATGCGGTTCAGTCCATTCGCAATCGTTTTGCGAAAGAACGCCCCTCGATAGCCACGCGTCAGGCGTCGCAGCAGGTGATCGACGTTCTTGCCGAGGCGCTGCCCAATCTCCTCGGGGGTTCGGCCGATCTGACGCATTCGAATCTCACCCATGCGAAAAGTCAGAAGCCTGTGAAGCCTGGCTCGTTTCATGGCAGCTACGTCCATTACGGTATTCGCGAGCATGGCATGGCGGCTGCGATGAACGGCATCGCGCTGCATGGCGGATACATTCCCTATGGCGGCACGTTTCTGACGTTCGCCGATTACAGCCGGCCCGCGATCAGGATGGCGGCGCTGATGGGGCTGCGCGTAATCCATGTGATGACGCACGATTCGATTGGCCTCGGCGAGGACGGACCGACCCATCAGCCCGTCGAGCATCTGGCATCGCTGCGCGCGATCCCGAATCTTCTGGTGTTTCGTCCGGCCGACGCCGTCGAGACGCTGGAAGCGTGGGACTGCGCGCTGCGCGCCGACAGGCAGCCGTCAATCCTGTGCCTGTCGCGTCAGGCGTTACCGGCCTTCCGCGATGATACCAAAGTTGAAAACAAGGTCGCGCGCGGCGCTTACGTGATCGTCGAGCCCGATGGCGCGCGCGACGTCACATTGATCGCCACCGGCTCTGAAGTCGCCATCGCGCTCGAGGCTGCGCGCGCCCTCGCGAAGGACAATATCCGTGCGGCGGTGGTGTCCGCGCCGTGCTTCGCACTGTTCGCAAAGCAGTCCGCCGAATATCGCAAGGCCGTCCTCGGGCGCGTTGCCCGCGTCGGTATCGAGGCGGCAGTGGAAGGTGACTGGTCCCGCTGGCTCGGCGACGCCTGCGAATTCGTCGGCAT
>DASWQB010000037.1:0-3084 GCA_036398335.1 Afipia sp.
GGGCCTTGTCGTCGTCCTGCTGGCGGCCCCGGATCACGAGCTGGTTTTCCTCGGTGGTGACATCGAGCTGATCACGGGTGAAGCCCGCAACCGCCAGCGTGATCCGCAGGCGCTCAGGTTGACCGCTTTCGCGCTCGCACCGTTCGATGTTGTAAGGAGGATAACCGTCGGCGCCTTTGACGACGCGGTCGAGCGCACGCTCGATCTCGTCGAATCCCAAAAGGAACGGACTGGATAACGAAGGAACACGACCCATTTCACAAAGTCCTCTCGAAGCGACTTTGACACGCGCTCATCTGCAAAAGGTGCATGCCCTTCACCGATCAGCGCCAGAGCCCTTACGGCACCCTGTTCAAACAATATGGAGTTGGCAGGCTTCCGGTTCAAGATCGACAAGCAAAGGGGAAAGCGAAGCTTTTGACGCTTTGAAAGCGACCCGACTAAACCGGGAAAATCGCCAGTCAATGGCCGGTAAAGCAACCGGCGGACGGTTGGTGGAGCCAGGCGGGATCGAACCGCCGACCTCTTGCATGCCATGCAAGCGCTCTCCCAGCTGAGCTATGGCCCCATCAGTGGAGCGAATCCGAATCTGGTTTTTCGGACTCGCCGGTCTCGAACAATATCAGATTATCAGAACGCCGCAGACGTCTGAACAATCACAGTTCAGGCCCGATCTCAAGTCTCTTCGTCGTCCGAGACATCGCCGATGATATCGGTGACATCCTCATCGTCTTCTTCCTCTTCGGGAATGAAGGTCGAATCATCGTCATCGTCGTCCAGCGTCTCATCGACTTCGATGTCGTCTTCGGATTCAGGCACCACGGCCTTGACCTTGCCGGTGTTCTCCTCGGCGTCGGCCTCTTCCAGCGATACCAATTCCTCCTCGGCCTCCACCGGTTCGGGCGTGGCGGCCGCCGCCGCGGCGGCTGCCGAGGCGCGGGCGGCTGCATCGCTGCGTCCGCGCGGCGGGGCAATCGGCGCAATCGGCACGATCTCTCCGGTGTAGGGTGAGATCACCGGATTTTTATTGAGGTCATAGAACTTCTTGCCCGTTGTCGGGCAGGTTCGTTTGGTTCCGAGATCGGCTTTGGCCACGGCGACGTCCTGGAGAGCTCTGGGGGATTCTTGAAAAACGGTGCTTCACTTGGCTAGTTGCATCGCTGCTGTCAATAGCGGTTAACGGGCATAATGACGTTCAGCGGGCCGCGAATGCCAAATCCGCGCCCCCGGCGTGACCTGTTCTATGGGTCATGGTAGGAGCCGCTGGACTTGAGAGGACCGCCGCCTTGACCCATTCCGCCCCCAAAACGCCGCTGGAATCACGCCGCAGCACCGCCCTTCAGGGCCGTGTGCGCGTCCCCGGCGATAAATCGATCTCGCACCGGGCCCTGATTCTGGGGGCGCTGGCGGTGGGTGAAACCCGGATTTCAGGACTTCTTGAAGGGGAAGATGTTCTCAACACCGCCAGGGCGATGAAGGCACTTGGCGCCCGGGTCGAAAGGGCGGGCGATGGAACCTGGACCATTCACGGGGTCGGGGTCGGCGGGTTCGCCACCCCTGACGCGCCGCTCGATTTCGGCAACAGCGGAACCGGATGCCGTCTTGCGATGGGCGCGGTCGCCGGATGCCCCATCGCCGCGACCTTCGATGGCGACGCATCCTTGCGCAGCCGTCCGATGCGCCGGATTCTCGATCCACTCGAACTGATGGGCGCGCGCGTGATCTCGCAAGGTGATGGCGGACGGCTGCCGATGACGCTGCAAGGCGCGCGCGATCCCATTCCGATGACCTATCCCACGCCTGTGGCGTCCGCGCAGATCAAGTCGGCGGTGCTGCTTGCGGGCCTGTCCGCGCCCGGTGTCACCACGGTGATCGAGCGCGAGGCCAGCCGCGACCACACCGAATTGATGCTGACGCATTTCGGCGCGGAAATCTCTTCCGAAAAAGAAGGCGCGCATGGCCGCCGGATCTCGCTTGTCGGCCAGCCCGAATTGCATGGCGCGAAAATCGCCGTGCCCGCCGATCCGTCATCCGCGGCATTTCCCATCGTTGCCGCGCTGATCGTGCCGGGCTCCGACGTCTTTCTGACAGATGTGATGACAAATCCATTGCGGACCGGGCTTTTCACGACGCTGCGCGATATGGGCGCCTCCATCGAGGAAAGCGATCTGCGTGGCGATGCCGGCGAGCCGATGGCGCAGTTCCGCGTCCGGGCATCGAAGCTGCGCGGCGTCACGGTGCCGCCGGAACGCGCGCCCTCGATGATAGACGAGTATCTCGTGCTCGCGGTCGCCGCCGCCTTTGCGGAGGGCACCACGCGGATGCAAGGCCTGAAAGAATTGCGCGTGAAGGAATCGGACCGGCTGGAGGCGACCGCCGACATGCTGCGCGTCAACGGCGTGAAAGTCGAGATTTCCGGCGACGACCTGATCGTCGAAGGCAAGGGCCATGTGCCGGGCGGCGGACTTGTCGCCACGCATATGGATCATCGCATCGCGATGTCGGCGCTGGTGATGGGACTGGCGTCGGACAAGCCCGTGAAGGTCGACGACACGGCGTTCATCGCGACCAGCTTTCCGGACTTCATCCCGATGATGCGCGGGCTCGGCGCCGACTTCGCCTGAACTGGTTGTAAATTAGCGGTAAAGATCGGCGCGGGTCAGCGGCACACCCGACGGGCCGCGCTGGCGCTTCGATGCCAGGGTCTGAAAGATCCCGATCATATTGCGCTCGAAGCCGATCGAGCAGCCCGCAAGATATAACAGCCAGAGCCGGGTTTTTTCCACGCCGATCTCGCGCTCGGCAGCGGCGCGATTGGCCTGTAGGTTATCATGCCAGTGCTTGCAGGTCTTGGCGTAATGTTCGCGCCAGCCCTCCACGTCGTGCACTTCGAAGCCGTAACGCTGAAGATTGGCGACCGACATGCCGAGATGATCGAGTTCGCCGCCGGGGAAAATATATTTTTGAATGGCCTGATAGGATGCGGTTGCGCGGCGGAATTTACGTTCGGTGCGTTTGGCGGGCCGCGCGATGGTGTGGTGCATGTACAGTCCGCCGGGACTGAGCAGGCGGTGAATAGTCTCA
>DASWQB010000038.1:0-16106 GCA_036398335.1 Afipia sp.
TTATGACAAGCGCGTTGCCGCCATCTTCGTCGTCTCAAGTCTCGGCGTGTTCGTGCTGCTGCGCGGCGTCGCGTCGCTTTTAATGCTGATTGCAAAACGCCTGCCGCGCCCGCGCCTCACCATGCTGCGGCTGGCGCTCACAAACATCCACCGCCCCGGCGCGCTGACGCCGTCGGTGGTGATGTCGCTGGGTCTGGGACTCGCGGTGCTGGTGACGATCACCCAGATTGACGGCAACCTGCGCCGGCAATTCATGGCGGCGCTGCCGGACCGCGCGCCGTCTTTCTACTTCATCGATATTCCCGCCGGAGAGGCCGACCGCTTCGGCGCGTTCCTGAAACAGACCGAGCCCACCGCGACCATCGACAACGTGCCGATGCTGCGCGGACGCATCGTCGCCGCCAAGGGCGTGCGCGCCGAAGACCTCAAGCCGACGCAGGATGTCGAATGGGTGCTGCAAAGCGACCGCGGCATCACCTACACCGATGAGGTCCCGCAAGGCTCGAAGGTCGTCGAGGGCAAATGGTGGGAGGCCGATCTGAGCGGGGCGCCGCAAGTCTCGATGGAAGCAAAGATCGCCGCCGGACTCAATCTGAAGGTTGGCGACGACATCACGGTGAACGTGCTTGGGCGCGACATCACGGCGAAAATCGCCAATTTGCGCACCGTCGACTGGCAGAGTCTGGGAATCAATTTCGTGCTGGTGTTCTCCCCGAACAGTTTTGCAGGTGCGCCGCACACCAACGTCGCCACCCTGACCGAGCCGAACTCCACCGCAGCTAGCGACGCCAGACTCATCAAGGCGGTGGCCGCCGCCTATCCCTCGGTGACCAGCGTGCGGGTCCGCGAGGCGCTGCAAAGCGTCGGCGCGGTCGTGACGAATCTGGTGCTGGCAATACGGGGGGCCAGTTCGATCACACTGATCGCCGCGATTCTGGTGCTGGGCGGCGCACTCGCCGCCGGACACCGCCACCGGGTTTATGATGCGGTGATCCTGAAAACCCTCGGCGCAACCCGCGCGCGGCTGATCGGCGCCTACACCCTCGAATATCTGATGATTGGCGTTGCCACGGCCGTGTTTGGCGTCGCGGCTGGCTCGATCGCGGCATGGCAGATCGTGACCCGGCTGATGAATCTGAGCTTCGTTTGGGAGACCCGCAGCGCGGCGCTGGTTGTTCTGACCGCCCTGCTCGTCACAATCGGTCTGGGGCTTATCGGAACATTACTGGCTCTTCATCAAAAACCTGCTGCGGTCTTGCGCAACTTATGACAATTTGTAACAGGCGTTACGGGGCTTTTGCGACATCTAGCCGCGCCACCTAACTTGCGGGAGGCATGCTAGTTTCCCACATAACGCCCAAGCCGGATCGGCTGGCGCCGTCTTCGTGATATCTATCCGGATATCTATTTTGATGGCGTCATAGACGATATCCGGGAAAAGCTTATAACTGGCGTCGCAGACTACCCGCAGGCTCCAGTCAACAACGAGGTTTCGACAATGTCGGACTTGGATCGCAATTATACTTCGCCGTTCGGCCGTGCAGCTACCGGACGCGCCACCGATGCCGCAGCCGTCGATGCCGGCCTGCGCTCGTATATGCTCAAGATCTACAACTACATGACGATCGGCCTGGCCATCACCGGCTTCGCCGCGCTCGGCGTGTACATGGCTGCCGTCACGACGGACTCCAGCGCAGCCGTTGCCCGGTTCGGCAACGCCTACCTGACACAGTTCGGCTACGCGATGTTCGTCAGCCCGTTGAAGTGGCTGTTCATCCTCGCCCCGCTGGTGATGGTGTTCGCCATCTCCTTCGGCATCAACCGCCTGCGTCCGCAGACCGCACAGATGCTGTTCTGGGCATTCTCGGCGCTGATGGGCCTGTCGCTGTCGTCGATCTTCCTGGTGTACACGCACTCCTCGATCGTGCGCGTGTTCTTCATCACCGCCGCCTCATTCGGTGCGCTCAGCCTTTACGGCTACACCACCAAGCGTGATATGACGGCCATGGGCTCGTTCCTGTTCATGGGCTTGATCGGCATCATCATCGCGAGCGTCGTGAACATCTTCGTCGCAAGCTCGATGTTGCAGTTCATCGTCTCGGTGGTCGGCGTGCTGATCTTCGCAGGTCTCACCGCCTGGGACACCCAGCGGCTGAAGAACGACTATATCTACGGCTATGCCTCTCAGGGCGGCGAAGTCGCCGAGAAGGCCGCCATCACCGGCGCGCTGTCGCTCTATCTGAACTTCATCAACCTGTTCACGCTGCTGTTGCAGCTTCTCGGACAGCGCAACTGATAAAGCTCTCTGTCGACTACAGGCACCAGCGAAAAGCCCCGGCCAAAAGCCGGGGCTTTTGTTTTGACCGCCATCCACCTAATCTTACCGCATGCCCGCCTTCACAATCCGGCCCGCGACGCCGGCCGACATTCCCGCCATAACCGACATCTACGCCATCGAGGTCCGCGAAAAGACCGCGACCTTTGAGTTGACCCCGCCAGACAGCGCCGAAATGTTACGGCGATTTTCGGACATCTCCGGGAAAGGCTTTCCCTATCTGGTCGCCGAGCAGGGTGGCGTCATCGCCGGCTATGCTTACGCCGCACCCTATCGCGCGCGTCCGGCCTATCGGTTCACGGTGGAGAATTCGATCTATCTGGCCCGCGCCTATCTCAGGCAAGGGATCGGCAGCGCGCTGCTGTCGGAGCTGATCGCGCAATCGCATGAACGTGGTTATCGCCAGATGATCGCCGTGATCGGAGATTCGGCCAACGCCGCGTCCATTGCCCTGCACGCCCGCGCCGGTTTCGGTATGATCGGGACGCTGCCGAATGTCGGCTTCAAGTTCGGACGCTGGCTGGACTCGGTGCTGATGCAGCGCGCGCTCGGCGAAGGCGCAGCTTCCTCACCGCCGGATGTCTAGCGTGGTGACATAAGCCCGGATCACACCACCGCCAGTTTGCGGTCGATCACCAGCAGCACGCGATCCAGTTCATGGCCACGCCGCAGGATTTGCCCGCTGGCGGAGATCACGCTGTAGGCGCCCTGCTTGCGGGCGAGGCGGGGATCTTTCTCGATCCGGTAGATCGGCACTTCCGATGCGCGGCGGAAGATGGAGAACACCGCGCGGTCCTTCAGGAAATCGATGGCGTAGTCGCGCCACTCACCGTCGGCGACCATCCGGCCGTAAAGATTGAGGATACGGTTGAGTTCGTAGCGATCGAAGGAAACGGTGCTTGGGGCAGCTATGTCAGGCGAGCGGCTTGCGACCCGGCTATCGCCTATTTCAATATCTCCCGACCCCAAACTCATCGGCTTCTCCCATGTCACTTATCCGACATGATCCGCCTCAAAGGCCCGTCCGGCAAGCCCGAATTTTGCGCCCGCCGCGACATCACGACCTCGTTGAAAAAATCACAATACCGCCCGAATTCGGCCCACCGGCCGCCGTGCCGAATTGCGAATAAAAAAGCTCTGCGATGACCCGGTTCTTGTTGCTCCGGATTCCTCAGCCCCCAGCCCCCCGGGGCGATCGGGACCGGGTCTTTCGCCAGAGTTCCCCATCAAAAGTTAAAGGACCAACTTGCGTTGGTCCTTTTTGTTTTTTGGATTGGCTGTGCATAGATTCTCGCCTCATGGGGAGCGAGGCGAAGCTCGTGTCCCGAACCATGCGAGCGGTCCCTGCTTGTCCTCATCCTTGAGACGCGCAAGCGCGTTCCTCGGCATGAAGGCCGCGGCAATTGCATTCAAACGATTCTGACGAGTTGATTCAGTTGAGCGGGGTGTAGGCCGCGCCAAGCATCGGCCCCGGCTTTTCACGATTGCCGTCCTGCACATAGACAGCAGCGGCGTCGATGCCATCACGTGAAATGTTTTCCAGCGGCACAGTCCAATTGCCAGCCTTGCCGTCCCAGTCCGCGACCTTGAGCACGTTGCGAACGACGTTGTGGTAAACGATCTCCTGCCCGCGATTTTCGCCGCGGCCGATCGTGATCGGAACCGATTTCGAGATCGCGCAAATCCAGACTTCGCCGTGATCGTGCCCGGTGCCGGCAGCGACCGACACCGTGAGGTGTCCGCCATCCTTGGCCAACGTCACAGGGACTTTCATCACACCCTGCTCGGCAACCGTACGCGAAACCGCGGTCTCGATCCCGGTGCGGTCACTGCCCAGCACATGGACAACGCCGTTGACGACGACCTGCGGGGTATAGACTTCACGATCGCCGCGCATGGCCGAGTAGGCCTTCTGGCGCGCGCTGAAACGCGAATCCGCCAGCGTGTCCTTCCAGCCAAGATAATCCCAGTAATCGATCGGCAGACTGAGTGCGATCACCGAGGGGTCCTTCGCCAGATCGCCGAGCACCTTGTCGGCCGGCGGACACGACGAACACCCCTGCGACGTGAACAATTCGACCACGGCGCGCGGATCGGCCGCAGCGGTGGTGGCAACAACCGCGAACACGCAAATCCCGGCGGCGCGCGCGAGCATCCCAAACCGGCGCGGCGAAACATGCGGCGTGCCGCAAGGCGCACCGATCATCTTCGCGTTAAGGTTCAGGCTGGTCACGTGGCATCCCCGAATAAAACCTGCTTCTAAAACAAGAAGGCGACCTTTTTCTAGGCCGCCTTCCCATCACCCGCCACTCACGTCGCGGTGAGGCTGTTCACAGATGCGTTGATTACGCTGCGGTTTATGCAGCGAGATTTCGCAGAACATAGTGAAGGATACCGCCGTTGCGGTAATATTCAAGCTCGTCCAGCGTGTCGATGCGGCAGAGCAGAGGCACTTCCTTCTTCGAGCCATCGCTCGATTCGATCACGGCCGTCAGCGTCTGGCGCGGCTTCAGATCGCCCTGCAGGCCGCGGATCGTCACCTTCTCATCGCCCTTGATGCCGAGCGACGACCACGACGCGCCACCCTCGAAAGTCAAAGGCAGCACGCCCATGCCGACAAGATTGGAGCGGTGGATGCGCTCGAAGCTTTGGGTGATGACCGCGCGTACGCCGAGCAGGCGCGTGCCCTTTGCCGCCCAGTCGCGCGAGGAACCGTTGCCGTATTCAGCGCCGGCGAACACGACCAGCGGAACCTTCTCCTGCTGATACTTCATCGCGGCGTCAAAGATCGGCATCTGCTCGCCGTCCGGCCAGTGCTTGGTCAGACCGCCTTCGGGAATGTTGCCGTCGGCGCCCTTGAGCATGTGGTTCTTGATGCGGATGTTGGCGAAGGTGCCGCGCATCATCACTTCATGGTTGCCGCGGCGCGTGCCGTATTGGTTGAAGTCGGCGGGGCGGACCTGATGCTCGGAAAGATATTTTCCGGCCGGAGAGGTCAGCTTGATCGAACCGGCGGGCGAGATGTGGTCGGTCGTGATCTTGTCGCCGAACACCGCCAGGATCCGCGCGTCGACGATGTCGGTGACCGGCTCCGGCTCCATCTTCATGCCTTCGAAGTATGGCGGGTTCTGCACATAGGTCGAACTCATGTTCCACTTATAGGTGTCGCTGCCTTCGGTCTTGATCTTGCGCCAGTTGGTGTCGCCCTTGAACACATCGGCATATTTCTTCTTGAAGATCGCCGAGGTGACGAACTTCTTGATGAAGGCGTTGATCTCGGTCGTCGTGGGCCAGATGTCCTTGAGATACACCGGCTTGCCGTCTTTTCCGGTCGCGATCGGATCGACCGCCAGATTTTTCGTCACCGTGCCCGCGAGCGCGTGCGCGACCACCAGAGGCGGCGAGGCGAGATAGTTCGCCTGCACGTCCGGCGAAACGCGGCCTTCGAAATTGCGGTTACCCGACAATACGGCGGCGGCGACGATGCCGTTCTCGTTGATGGACTTCGAAATTTCTTCCGGCAGCGGCCCTGAATTGCCGATGCAGGTGGTGCAGCCGAAACCGACGAGGTTGAAGCCGACGGCGTCGAGGTCCTTTTGCAGACCCGAATTCGCCAGATATTCGGCGACCACCTGGCTGCCCGGCGCGAGCGAGGTCTTTACCCACGGCTTGGCCTTCAGCCCCTTGGGGGCGGCCTTGCGCGCCAGAAGACCGGCGGCGATCAGCTCGCTGGGCTTGGACGTGTTGGTGCAGGAGGTGATGGCGGCGATCACCACGTCGCCGTGACCGAGATCTTCGGTGCGGCCCTCGACCGGAAAGCGCGCGTCGTGACCGGTCGGCTTCTTGTATTCGGCGGTCAGCGCCTCGTCGAACAAACCCGCGACCGACGGCAGCGCGACGCGGCCTTCGGGACGCTTCGGTCCGGCGAGCGACGGCACAACGTCCTTCAGATCGAGCACGAGGGTCTCGGTGAACACCGGGTCCGGCGAATCCGACGACCGGAACAGGCCCTGCGCTTTCGCATATTTTTCGACCAGCGCGACACGCGCCGCGGCGCGGCCAGACGTCTTCAGATAATCCAGCGCCGCCTTGTCGACGGGGAAGAAACCGCAGGTCGCGCCGTATTCCGGGGCCATATTGCCGATGGTCGCCTTGTCGGCGACCGAGAGATGATCAAGGCCGGGGCCGTAAAACTCAACGAACTTGCCGACCACACCCTGCTTGCGCAGCATCTGCGTCACGGTGAGTACGAGGTCGGTCGAGGTCACACCTTCCTTGAGCTTGCCCTTGAGCTTGAAGCCGACCACATCCGGCAGCAGCATCGACAAAGGCTGGCCGAGCATCGCCGCTTCCGCCTCGATACCGCCGACGCCCCAGCCGAGAACGGCCAGGCCATTGACCATGGTGGTGTGCGAGTCGGTGCCGACCAGCGTGTCGGGATAGGCCACCTCATAGGTGGCCTTCTTGCCCTTCACCGTCAGCTTTTCCTTTTTGGTCCAGACCGTCTGGGCCAGATATTCGAGATTGACCTGATGGCAGATGCCGGTGCCGGGCGGCACCACGGAGAAATTCGTAAAAGCCTTCTGGCCCCATTTCAGGAATTCGTAGCGCTCCTGATTCTGCTTGTATTCTTCCGTGACGTTCTTGCCGAAAGCTTTGTTGTCGCCGAAGAAGTTCACGATCACCGAATGGTCGATGACCAGATCGACCGGCACCAGCGGATTGATCTTTTCAGCATCGCCGCCGAGCGATTTCATCGCGTTGCGCATGGCGGCCAGATCGACCACCGCCGGCACGCCGGTGAAATCCTGCATCAGCACACGCGCCGGACGGAAGGCGATTTCGTGTTCCAGCGTCTTTTTCTTCGCCCATTGCGAGAAGGCGACGATGTCGGCTTTCGTAACCGTGCGGTCGTCTTCGTTGCGCAGCATGTTCTCCAGCAGCACCTTCATCGAATAAGGCAGCCTTGAGATGCCCTTCAGCCCGTTCTTCTCCGCCGCCGGAAGACTGTAATAGGCGTAGGTCTTGCCTGCGACCTTGAGTGTTTTCAGGCTTTTGAAGCTATCGAGCGAGGGCATGTACAAATTCCCGAGTTTGGTTAGGATGAGTGTCTAAGGTATTAAGGCACCGCTGGGTCCCGGCCCCTCGGCTCCGCTTTGGGTGAATTGTGTGCTGCACGAGTGGTCCGATTTTAACATTCGCATCCCGTCTCGGCAGGTACTTGCGAATGTTAAAATCAAAAGACCACTCGCAAATTCAAGTAGCTAGTGGGGTCTGGATTTGACATTCGCATTGAGAACGCGCAGCCACGCTGGATGCGAATGTCAAATTCACTCCACCAGGTTTTCGGTTGTATAGAATCTTTCCAACCTGTCCGCCACACGACAATCGTCGCTCCACTATGCAACGTGCTGGTATGTTGAGCGGTCAGAAGTCTCCAACCTAAGGTCCTCCGGTCAAACCACATGCGGCTTTGCGGGCGAAACGTCACATGCGTGCGCGGCGGACGCGATATTTTTGCCGGGCTGGATTTCGAGATTTCCTCCGGCAGCGCGCTGGCGGTGACGGGTCCCAATGGCGCTGGAAAGTCCTCGCTGCTGCGGATCGTTGCCGGTCTCCTGTCGCAGGCTGCAGGCGAGGTGATTTTGAACGGCGGCAGCGATGATCTCACACTGGCAGAGCAATCGCATTATCTCGGCCACCGCGATCCCATCAAGGGCGCGCTGACGGTGCGCGAAAATCTCGAATTCTGGAAGGCGTTTCTGGGCGGCGAGACAGCGGCGGGTGCCGATGAAAGTCTCGCCGCTGTCAGGCTTGCGCACGCAGCGGACCTGCCTGCCGCGTTTTTATCCGCCGGGCAAAGACGGCGGCTGTCGATCGCAAGGCTGCTGGCAGTGCGCCGCCCGATCTGGCTGCTGGACGAACCGGTTTCGGCTCTGGACGCCGAAGGACAAAATTTGTTCACGGCCCTGATGCGTGCGCATCTGGGCGACGGCGGCATCGTCCTTGCGGCAACGCATGGCCCGCTCGGCATTCCCGCAAATGAATTGCGGATCGGGGAAGCGGCGTGAGTTGTCACCACGACCGGGAAACTTCAACGGCTGGCTCTGCATTACTCCCCTCCCCCTTGCGGGGAGGGGTCGGGGGTGGGGGTTGCTGGCGCCATGACTCGGGATCACCCCCCTCCCCAAGCCTCCCCCGCAAGGAGGGAGGGAGTATTCAGTGCCCGCTGGCCGTCTGGCGCACATCACATTCTCCAGCGCGGCAGCACGCACCATGACCGCCCTCGCAGCTCTCATCCGCCGCGAGCTTGGCGTCGCGCTGCGCGCCGGGGGTGGCGCCTTGATCGGCGTGCTATTTTTTCTGATCGTCGTGGTGCTGATGCCGTTCGCACTCGGCCCCGATGTTCCGTTGCTCAAGCGTCTCGGCCCGGCTGTGCTGTGGCTTGGCGCGCTGCTGGCGAGCCTGCTGACGCTCGACCGCCTGTTCACTGACGACCAGAACGACGGCTCGCTCGATCTCTTTTTGATGAGCCGCATGCCGCTGGAACTGAGCTGCGCCGCCAAAGCCATCGCGCATTGGCTGGCGAGCGGCGTACCGTTGATTATCGCGACGCCCCTGCTCGGCCTGCTGCTCAATCTTGAACCGCGCGCCACGCTCGCCGTGGCGCTGACGTTGCTCGCGGGTACGCCCGCGCTGACTTTTACCGGCATGATCGGCGCAGCGCTCGCCGTCACGCTGCGGCGGGGCGGTTTGCTGCTCGCCGTGCTCGTTTTGCCGTTGTCTATTCCCGTGCTGATTTTCGGCGTCGCGGCTTCCGACGCTGCGATTGCAGGGCCATCAATGTTCGGCGCGCCGTTTTCGATTTTGTGCGCGCTGTCGCTCGTCAGCTTCGTGGTGGGGCCGTTCGCCGCGGCGGCCAGCCTGCGGCAAGGACTGGACTGATGCGCCAAAGTTGCACATGTCACTGCCGCACATTGCGTCCGTCCCAGGCCGCGATTATCAGAGGCGCGACATGAAGCTTATCGATCTCGCCAATCCGACAAAATTCCTGACCCTCACGGCGAAAGTTTTGCCGTGGCTTGCGGCGATCACAGCCTTGGTGCTCGCCGTCGGGCTTTATCAGGCATGGACCGCGCCGGACGACTACCAGCAGGGCGCGACGGTAAAGATCATGTTCATCCATGTCCCCAATGCCTGGCTGTCGATGTTCGTCTGGGGGGTGATGACGCTGGCCGCATTGGGCACGCTGGTCTGGCGGCATCCGCTCGCCGATGTCGCCGCGAAGGCGGCCGCACCGATCGGCGCGGCATTCACGTTCCTCGCGCTGGTGACGGGATCGCTGTGGGGCCGGCCGATGTGGGGAACCTATTGGCAATGGGATGCGCGGCTGACGTCGGTGCTGATTCTCTTCCTGATGTATCTCGGCCTGATCGCGCTGTGGCGCGCGGTGGACGACCCCTCCCGCGCCGCGCGCGCGGCGGCGATCCTCACTTTGGTCGGCGCGATCAACATTCCGATCATCAAATTCTCGGTCGACTGGTGGAACACGCTGCATCAGGGATCGATCTTCAACACCAGCGGATCGACGCTCGACAAGGCGTTCCTCATTCCGCTGCTCGTCATGGCGGCCGGATTCACGCTGCTGTTCCTGACGCTGCATCTGGCGGCGATGCGCAATGAGGTGCTGCGGCGGCGGGTGCGGACGCTGCAGATGATGCAAGCCAATCAGCGGGCGGTATAATCCATGTCATTTCTGACATCGCTCGGTCCCTATGCAAGTTTCATCGTCGGATCGTACGCGCTGGTCGCGTTCGTGGTGCTTGCGCTGATCGCTTGGATCGCGGCCGATCAGCAGCGGCAGCAAAATGCACTGCGTGAACTTGAAGAACGCGGCATGACGCGGCGCTCCGCCGCGAAGGCCGGTGACAAATGAACGCCGAAGTAACCGCCGCAAAACGCCGCTCCTTGCTGCTGGCCCTGCCGCTCGTCGGCTTCGCCGCGCTCGCATTATTGTTCTGGTACGGGCTTGGTTCGGGCGACCCGTCCCGCATTCCCTCGGCGCTGATCGGGCGCCCCGCGCCGCAGACCGCGCTTCCGCCGCTCGATGGGCTGGCGATAAATGGCAACACCGTGCCGGGTCTCGATCCGGCTGCGTTCAAGGGACAGGTGACGGTTCTGAATGTCTGGGCGTCGTGGTGCGTGCCCTGTCATGAGGAGGCGCCTTTGCTGCTGGCGCTGTCGCAGGATTCCCGCATCCGGCTCGCCGGGCTCAACTACAAAGACGGGCCGGACAATGCCAGGCGCTTTCTCGGACGCTACGGCAATCCGTTCAGCGCGGTTGGTGTCGACGGCAATGGCCGCGCCGCGATCGAATGGGGTGTCTATGGCGTGCCCGAGACCTTCATCATCGGCCGCGACGGCATGATCGCCTTCAAGCTGATCGGCCCGATCACACAGGACAACATCGACAAGGAGCTGCGCCCGCAGATCGAAAAGGCGCTGCGTGCCAGACCTTGAAGCGAGCCTTGAAGTTTGTCTCGACATTGCCTTGCAGCAAAGCCCCCAGCCAAATCGTTAAGATGCAGAGGCTTGAAAATAAATTCGCAGATTTATCTGCCGTTCATTTTGCAGCCATGGCGCAGCCACGAATTCAATCCTAGCTTGAGCGCGTTGCAATCACCGCAACGACCGTCCTTGGAGGGACACTTTGATGCGCTACTCTAAAATTGCTTCCCTGACCGCCGCCACGCTGGCGCTTGGCCTGCTTTCCGCCTCGCCGCTGTTCGCCCAGGCCACCCAGCCTGCGACCGGCACCAAGACGGCTCCTCCCCCGTCCGGCGTCATGGCTCCGGCTGCGAAGACCGACAAAGCCGCTGCGCCGGCCGCGAAAGCCGACACCAAGGTGGATACCAAGACCGAAGCCAAGAAGAGCGACCTGATCGATCTCAACTCGGCGAGCGCCGCTGAGCTTGAGGGTCTGAAAGGCATCGGCAAGGTCCACGCCGCCGAGATCATCAAAGGCCGGCCCTACAAGGGCAAGGACGATCTGGTGTCGAAGAAGATCATCACCGACAAGGTGTATGCGGAGATCAAGGACCAGATCATCGCGAAGCAGAAGTAAGTTTGCTTCTGAGTATAACAGTCGTCATGGCCGGGCTTGTCCCGGCCATCTCCGTCTTTGGAAGAGCGTAAGTTAAAGACGTGGATGCCCGGCACCGCAGACAAGTTTACGCAGTCTGCGACTGCTATGGCCGGGAATGACGGTGGTGGTTCAATCCTTTGCAATATCGCCGCGCTCGGAGTCGCTGAGATCGTCGCTCGCGGGTTCGATACCGTAGCGCTTCACCAGCGGCATTTGCGTCATCGCGAAAATCGCGGTGATTGGAATCACGCCGAAGGCCTTGAACGCCACCCAGAAATCCGTGCTCTGCGTGCGCCAGATGATCTCGTTCAACACCGCCATGATCGCAAAGAAGATCGCCCAGCGGATCGTGAGCAGCCGCCAGCCATGCGGCGTGAGATTGAACACCTGATCGAACATGATCGCGATGAACGAGCGTCCAAGCACCAAGCCAATAAACAGAGTGGCACTGAACAACGCGTAGATGATGGTCGGCTTGATCTTGATGAAGGTCTCGTCGTGCAGGAACAGCGTCAGACCGCCGAACACCAGCACGATGACCGCGGTAACAATCGCCATCAGCGGCACGTGCTTCGTGACCACATAGGACGCGATCACCGCCGCGACGATGGCGACCATGAACGCGCCGGTGGCGACGAACAGGTTGAACTTCGCGTTGGCGACAAAGAAAACGATCAGGGGGCCAAGCTCGGTGGCGACTTTGAACAGCGGATGCGGCTCGGACTTTTTGGAAACGTCACTCATGTATTTTGTCCCGCAATTGCCATGGCAAAATCATGCGCCGTGAATGGCGCAAGGTCGTCCACGCCCTCGCCGACGCCGATGAAATGCACCGGCAGTTTGTATTTCTCCGCAATGGCGACAAGGATGCCGCCGCGCGCGGTGCCGTCCAGTTTGGTCATCACGAGGCCCGTGACGCCGGCCGTCTTTTGAAACGCCTCCACTTGCGAGAGTGCGTTCTGACCCACCGTCGCGTCGAGCACCAGCAGCACCGCATGCGGCGCGGACGCATCGACCTTCTTGATGACGCGCGCGACCTTTTCCAATTCGACCATGAGCTCGGTCTTGTTTTGCAGCCGCCCGGCGGTGTCGATCAGCAGCACGTCGCGATTGTCCGTCTTCGCCGCCTCATAGGCCTCGAAGGCAAGGCTCGCCGAATCCGAGCCATGCGCGCGCGCAATCACCGGTGCGCCCGTGCGCTCGCCCCAGATTTTCAGTTGCTCGATGGCGGCGGCGCGGAACGTATCGCCCGCCGCCAGCATCACCTTGCGGCCCTCGGCGGAAAATTTCGCCGCCAGCTTGCCGATGGTCGTGGTCTTGCCCGAACCGTTGACGCCGACCACGAGAATGACGAACGGCTTTTTGCTCTCGTCTATCTCAAGAGGCTTTGCCACCGGCGCCAAAACCTTCTGCACCTCGGCTGCGATGATGCCCTGGACATCCTGCGCCGAAACGCTCTTGTCGTAGCGGCCCTCGGAAATGGCAGAGGCGATGCGCGCCGCGATCCCGGTTCCAAGATCGGCGCGGAGCAGCACGTCCTCGATGTCGTCCAGCATCGCGCGGTCGAGCTTGCGCTTGGTGACGAGATCGGCGACCGCGCCGGTGATCGAACCCGACGTGCGCTTGAGGCCGGAGGACAGGCGTGTCCACCAGCCTTTTTTCTCCTGTTCCTGCGTACTGTCCGTCATTATGCAAACTGTTAACAAAAGGAGCCGTGTGTTACCCGGAATATTGCGCAAACGAAAGCCGCTGAAAAAATTATGGATACGCCGCAACCAACTGCCGAGGAGATGCAGGCCCGCGTGCTTCACCGCGACGGCCTGATGCTGGTGATCGACAAGCCGGCCGGCATCGCCGTGCATAAAGGCCCGAAGGGCGGGCCCAATTTAGAAGCCTCATTCGACGCACTGCGTTATGGCCTGCCGCGCCCGCCGGTCCTCGCACACCGGCTCGACCGCGACACTTCCGGCTGTCTGGTGCTCGGACGCCATCGCAAGGCCACCGCCTCGCTCGGACTGCTGTTCAAGCACGGCAAGATTTCGAAGACCTATTGGGCCGTGGTCGAAGGCGGACCCAAAGGGGATGAAGGCGAGATCGACATTCCGCTCGGGCGGTTAGACGCCGAGCGCGGCTGGTGGCAGAAGCCGGACCCGAATGGGCTGCCGTCATTATCGCGTTGGAAAGTGATGGGTCGCGGCGCAGGCCGAAACGGAGAGAGTCTCACCTGGCTGGCGCTGGAGCCGGTCACCGGCCGCACGCACCAATTGCGTGTGCATTGCGCGGCGTCCGGCTTTCCCATCGTCGGTGACAACATCTATGGCAACGGTCCAAGATTCGGCGAGCCGAGCCTGCATCTGCATGCACGCGAAATTGTGATTCCACTCTCGAAAAACAAGCCGCCTGTGCGCGTGACGGCACCCGTGCCGTTGCATTTGCAGGAACGGCTACGCGCCTGCGGCTGGAATGGCGAGGAGGCTCCCGTCACCCAAGAAACATTTCCGGTTCAGAAAACATCTGCGGCTTGAAAGAGCGGCTTTCTTCCCCCTCCCCTTGTGGGAGAGGGTGGCGAATGGAGTGAAACGAGATTGAGCCGGGTGAGGGGTAAAGACTGGGATTGAGAATCATCCCTCACCCGGTTCGCGGCTCAGCACCCTCTCCCACAAGGGGAGAGGGAAAAAAGAACGCGCGGCTTAAACCAGCAGCCGGGCGCCGTCGTGTCCGCGCATTTTCAGTTCGCGCACATCGCCGGGCCGCCCGCCTACGATCGCCACCGGCATGAAATGCTCGGTGCGGCCCTGTACAGCGCTTTCGATCAGCACTTGACGAGTCGCGCCGGAATCCGCCGCGAGTCGGCGCGCAAATGCCGCCTCGCCACTCGCGCGCAATCGTTTCGCGCGCTCCCTGATCGCACGGCCATCGACCTGCGGCATGTTCGCCGCAGGTGTGCCGGGACGCGGTGAATAGGGAAACACGTGAAGAAAAGTGAGATCGCATTCCTCGACCAGATCGAGCGAACGCGCGAACATCTCCTCCGTCTCGGTCGGAAAACCGGCGATGATGTCGGCGCCGAACGCGATGCCGGGCCGCAGCCGCCGGACCTGTTGGCAGAATTCAATGGCGTCGGCGCGGCTATGCCGGCGCTTCATGCGCTTGAGAACGAGGTCGTCGCCCGCCTGCAGCGACAAATGCAAATGCGGCATCAGACGTTCGTCTGTGGAGATTACGTCCAGCAGATCGCGGTCCGCCTCGATGGAATCGATCGACGAGATACGTAGCCGCTTCAACTCCGGCACATGCTTGAGGATTTGTTTGGTCAGCATCCCAAGCTTCGGGCTGCCCGGCAGATCCGCGCCGTAGCTCGTGACATCGACGCCGGTCAGCACGATCTCCGAATGCCCCGCCTCGACCAGAAGGCGCACCTGATCGACCACCGCGCCCATCGCCACCGAACGCGAATTGCCGCGCCCGTATGGAATGATGCAAAATGTACAGCGATGATCGCAACCGTTCTGGACTTGCACGAATACGCGTGGAAGGCCGCTGTGAAAGCCGTCGACCAGATGCGGCGATATCTCGCGCACCGCCATGATGTCGGCGACGGCGATTTTTTCCTCGAGGCGAAGATCGAAGGCGCTGCGCGTCTCGCGCCACGCCTCAAGGCGCATCTTTTCGTCATTGCCGAGCACGCGATCGACTTCCGGCATATCCGCGAACATTTTCGGCTGCGTTTGCGCCGCGCAGCCGGTGACGATGATACGCTTGCGGGGCTGTTCGCGGCGCAGCCTGCGGATCGATTGCCGCGCCTGCGCGACGGCCTCATTGGTCACTGCACACGTGTTGACGACGATGGTGTCCGTAATACCGGCGCTCACAGCTTCGCGCCGGATCGCCTCCGACTCGGAGATATTCAGCCGGCAGCCGAAGGTGACGAGTTCGACGGACATGCTTTAAGCGACGCTCGCGAACAGCGACGGATCGAAGCTGCCTTCGAATTCCAGCACCGCAGGGCCGGTCATCAGCACATGATCGTCGCGCTCGCGCCATTCGATCACGAGATCGCCGCCGGGCAGCGTCATGTTCACGATGCGATCGGCGCGCTTCAGCCGCGCCGCCGCCACCGCAGTCGCACACGCGGCCGAGCCGCACGCCTTCGTCAGGCCCGCGCCGCGCTCCCACGTCCGCATCTTGATGTGATCGCGATCGATGATATGCGCGAGCGTGATATTCGCCCGCTCTGGAAAGATCGGGTGATTTTCCAGCAGAGGCCCGAATCGCTCAAGATCGTAGGCCTCGATGTCCTCGACCCAGAAGATCGCGTGCGGATTGCCCATGCTCACCACCGAGGGCGAATGCAAGATCGGCGCGTCGATCGGCCCGATCTGCAATTCGATGTAGCGGGTGTCGCGGAATTCCTCGGCGAGCGGAATATCCTGCCAGCCGAATTTCGGCGCGCCCATGTCCACGGTGTAAAGATCTGTGGACGGACCCTGCCAGCAGTTCAGCAGGCCGGCCTTGGTCTCGAACGTCGCCGCGCTTGTCCCCGTCGCCTCGAAGGTTCGCCGCGCCACGCAGCGCATGCCGTTGCCGCAGGCGCCGGCCTCCGAGCCGTCATTGTTGTAGATGCGG